>JAIXVG010000271.1 GCA_027483145.1 Planctomyces sp. | reverse complement strand
TCGCACTGCTGGCAAGCCAGCAGTGGCACACGGCTCGACTGAAACGACAGTCAGGCCGATCCCTTCATCTGCATGCAATGTGTTGAGCGGAAATGGTTTACGGTCAACAGATCGACGACAACTGACGCGTGGGGGGCGAGATTCAGAGGTTTGCTTTCCGGGGACAAGAGCCAAAAATTTCAGGGAAAATCCGTGGAATTCCAGGAAATGGAGTTGATCGTAAAACAATCATAAATAACATAAAACTCACTAGTGGTGGACCGACCCATTCAGGAGAGTTTCAAAGTGCCCCCGAAGTCACGTTTGCTTTTCGGCGAAGAACTTAATCGCGGCGTCCAGGTACTCAAAGAGGTGCTCGGCGCGGCTGATGCCAAGCGACTCGACATCCTGGTCGAGCTGGCCACAGGCCAGACAACCCCCCTCAGCCAAGTGGTGACAGCGTTGTTTCCGGGAAAGCCGGACGATAAGGCGCTCGCCGATGTGACGGCTTTTCGCAAGCGGCTGAATGATGCGGCCAGCGGCAAAGTTGATGCGGCAACGACCACTCAAGTGCGCTGGCAGGTCGACACCAGGAAGCAGTCGCCGCTGAGCGAACGGACTTGCTGGTTCACCGGACCTGACCAGGCGGCGGTCAATGCGGCTGAGTTCTCGCGCGTCAGCGTGCAGGATGCAGGGGGTGAGTCGTATGTGGGCGCCAAAGGGATCCCCAGTACGGCTGGTGCTTTACAAAAAGGGAAACGTGTTGTTCGTTTCTTTCTTTCGTACAGCCACGACCCAGAAGAAGCACGATTAGCTCATGTTTTACTTCAGCGATTAAGGAACGAATTTGGACCGTCGCCAAATTACGAGATCGACCTGTGGCTTGACCACCATATTGATGTCGGCAGTAAATGGCACGACGAGATTCAGAGAGCCATTCAAAGTTGCGATTTCGGACTGTTGCTTCTTTGTCCAGCTTTCTTAAAGAGCGGCTACATCACACGCCATGAGCTACCCAACTTCGTGTCAATCGATGGCAGTCCCGCCAAAAAGCCAGTGATCCCCGTCGGCTTGGCAATGCTCGATCTTGATGGTGGTCACGATTTGAAGGGGTTGGAGGAAAAGCAAATTTTTCTCTACCGTCGCCCAGCACATCCAAGAGGCCGGTTCTATTGCCAGTTGGTGAATCGCCAACAAAAGCGAGATTTCTGCCAAGAACTGTTTCTCAAAATCCAAAAGACACTTGATCGCCATTTTGGAAAAGCTGAAGGTCCAGCTCTCACTGGCTCGACGACTCAACTAACAGTAAGTGAAACAACTGCCAAGCCCAAGTCATCAGGTGCCGAGGCCGACCCTCATTCACAGGGACATCCCAACCAATCGGTAGCGATCGACGATGCAGGGTTCGCGCACGAAATGCTCAACCACGCGCGGCATGGACGTGACGCAGAAGATATCAAGCACTTCCAGCCGACCCGTGTGGCCGTCGGTCCTGGAAGCGAAGGGACCGATGCGATCAAGTATCTGTTCAATTGGCTAAAGGCCCCCAAAGCCCCGCCCGTGCTGTACCTGCTGGGTGAGTTCGGCAGCGGCAAAACCACCACCTTAAAGGAACTCACGCGTAAACTGCTTGAGGAACGCGAGTCGAATCCGAAGCTTCCACTGCCGTTGTTTGTCGACTTACGACATTACCTGTTCGATTCGAATCGCCGCGTGCCCGAAACGATTCACGAACTGCTCGATGCGGTCATCAGGCGGAACTGGAAGCTTCCCGGTCTGCCGACGATTACGGCTGACGATCTACTGCGGCTAGTCCGCGAAGAAAACGCCCTCTTGATTGTGGATGGTCTTGATGAGAAAACCGTCCATCTGGAACCGGCTGAGGCTAGAGCGTTTTTGCGAGTCATCTGGCAGGCACTCCCCGGTTGGCCAGCCACGAAAACTGATCGAAAGAGATCGACCGCAGAATCGCAATCGAACGACGCAAACGAGCCCACTCCAGGTCACACCACGGGGCGCCTCATCATTTCGTGCCGGTCGCATTACTTTCGTGACATTGAAACACAATCGTCGATGCTCACGGGCGAAGATCGGGAACAAATCAGTCGACGTTCCGAGAATACCCCCGTCCTCACATTGCTCCCCTTTACCAAGGACCAAATCCATAGTTATCTGAGTCGTGTCCTGGACGGGGATGCGGGACGCGTGCAGACAGCAATCGAACTCATTGAGTCGGTCCACAACTTAAAAGACCTGGCGGAACGGCCGTATCTGTTGTCGCTGATTGTCGAGCAACTCGATCAATTGGAAGTGTTCCGAAATCGCGGCGAAGTCGTCAACGCAGCCCGGCTATACCAGCTCTTTACTCAGCGCTGGCTGAGCCGGGATGAAGGGAAGCATACAATTGACCCCCTGCACAAGCGGGTCCTCATGGAGGAGTTGGCAGCTCACTTATGGCGAATTGGCGAAAAAGAACTTTCGCCGGATGATCTGGATCGGTGGCTTGACCGGTTTTTAGTTGACCACCGTGATATTGCCGGGGCGTACGAGAATGTTTCGCGGAAGGTGATCAAGGAAGACTTTCGGACCGCTTGTTTTGTCTTGCGGGAAGATCGGGGTGGCGACGAGTCCGAGCAAGGGAGCGTGCGGTCGGCGTTCCGGTTTGCCCACACGTCAATGCAGGAATTTTTTCTGGCGGCGTATTTGTGGCATGGCTTGAAGGATGGCCAGACGGCCGGGTTCGATTTGCCGATGGTGTCGGACGAAACACTCGATTTTCTAGGGCAACTGCTGCAGTTAGAACAGCCCCGCGCGCGTGACCAGGCGCTCTGGACCATGAATGGTCTGTTTGATGGCAAACAGCCCATGGCCACACGGCTGATGTTCAGGTACTGGTTACGGGCCATTGAACATGACTTACCGGAGCCTGCACCGACCCAGGTTGACCTTTCCGGGTTAGACCTCGACGAATGGAACTTGCGGGGCCATAGTGCCGACCGGCCGCTACGCCTCACAAGGGCGAAGCTGGTGGGGACACAACTGAATCGCGCGCGGCTCAGGTGGGTTGATCTGACAGGGGGGGATTGTTCCGGGCTGGCGGCACGGCAAGGGGTCTGGCAACAGGTCCGAGCCGATCAGACCAATTGGGCTGGGGCCGACTTGGCCGGGCTGCAGTGGCGCGGTGGTTCCCTGGCTGGGGCCAATTTTGTCCCAGCCGTAGAGCCGTATCATTTACTGCGGATTGAGGGGGGGCCGGCAGGGGTTAGCCTGCGGGCGAACAATTGGGTCACTGCTGGACGCGGGGCCAAGCCGTTGGCCCCTACGTTGCAGATGTCGACAGGGCATACCAATGAGGTGCTTGCGTGCAGCTGGAGTCCCGATGGAGGCCAACTGGTGTCGGGGTCTGAGGACAAGACACTCAAGATTTGGGACGCCCGGACAGGTCAGTGCCGCCTCACGCTCAAGGGGCATGCCAATGGGATTATTGCGTGCGGCTGGAGTCCTGATGGAGGCCAGTTGGTGTCGGGGTCTTGGGACAACACGCTCAAGATTTGGGACCCGCAGACCGGTCAGTGCCGCCTCACGCTCGCGGGGCATACAGCTGGGGTGCGTGCGTGCGGCTGGAGTCCCGATGGAGGCCAACTGGTGTCGGGGTCTGGTGACAATATGCTCAAGATTTGGGACGCACAGACCGGTCAGTGCCGCCTCACGCTCGCGTGGCATACAGCTGGGGTGACTGCGTGCGGCTGGAGTCCCGATGGAGGCCAACTCGTGTCGGGGTCTCGGGACAAGACGCTGAAGATTTGGGACGCCCAGACCGGTCAGTGCCGCTTCACGCTCGAGGGGCATGCCGATGTGGTGACTGCGTGCGGCTGGAGTCCCGATGGAGGACAACTCGTGTCGGGGTCTCGGGACAAGACTCTCAAGATTTGGGACGCCCAGACTGGGACCTGCCGCCTCACGCTTGAGGGGCATGCCGATGTGGTGACTGCGTGCGGCTGGAGTC
>JAIXVG010000030.1 GCA_027483145.1 Planctomyces sp. | reverse complement strand
CGCGTCGGCCAGACCCGACAGGTCTTCGCCTACCGACTCATCTGCAAAGGGACCGTCGAAGAGAAAATTGCTGAGCTACAAAAGCAAAAACGAGAACTCGCCGACGCGATTCTAGAGCAAGACAACTCAGTCATCTCCAACCTGACCGCCGACGACCTCAAAATGCTCCTCTCATAGCCCTGGCCCCGATTGCAGCTTGTTGTCCCACCAACAAACCCTCCCGAGCCGACGATGCCAATCGTCGGGTTCTTGGACTTGCCCCCGCTACCGCTGTTTCAAGTGGCGCTCCTCAAGCTAGCGATCGACCGCAACAACACCGCGAGTCCAGCCTATCTCTTCGTAGCCCGAAGCGTCAGCGAGGGGCATGGACGATTGACCCTGAATGAGTTGTAAGTTCATTCCACCCTATGCTTTTCGAGTTTTCTTATCAATTTCAGCGCGAATAGCGCAAAATCAAAAAGCGTCAGCGAGGAGCACACTCGTTTGACCCTACATAAGCTATCAGTTCATTTGGCCCAGTGCTTGACGAGGTTTCTAAGCAATCAAGAACTGAAAAGCCTTAACGAAAGAAGCAGCTCGTTTAAGCCTGTACGAGTTGTAACGTCAGTCCCCTCAGCGTTCTCTAACTCGACCTATTCATCTCGTGTGCCACTGCTGGCTTGCCCAGCAGTGCGCCTTGGCCATCAACTCTCAATTGCTCCAAACATGTCGCCAAGCCACCCGATACTTCACACCCGCAGACCAATCGGGAACTAAAAACAAACTCGGATACCAAGTAAACCGCAGAGTTCGCAGATCAATTCTTTCCATATCTGCCCCCATCTGCATCATCTGCGGTTCGATACAATGATTTCAATACAGCATCGCGTCAGCTCGAACGATGCACCGTTTTAGAGAAATCCAACCGCTTCTATGGTCATGGCCTGATTCAGGCGAAGGTTTCCTGGCGATATCGACACAATAGGCCCAACATCAAAACTACCGCTTCACCTTCCCCTTTTTTGTCCCATCCTTCTCAACCGGCACAACAGCCGATTTCGCCTGCGGCAGCGGGGCCGTAAACGCCCGCTTAACCGTTGGCTTTGTTTGCAGCGATGTTCGCTCCAGCTCAATCAGTAGCGGCGTCCCAGTCGCTTGCCCGTATGTCCATAACTCCCGTGCACCACCTGCCGTAAACACCGCCGTTCGGCTCGATGGAGCACCCATTAAGCGTCGCAACTCAGTTGATGACATCCCCACCTTAATCGCATCGGGGTTCCCGATCAGTCCAGGATCAAGTGCGGGCATCGGCTCGTCCCTGCTACCTGGCAGCCAATGCCCCTCCTTCAGCGTGTAGCCCAACTCATTCAGCCGGGTGGCAATTTCCACTTGAGTCGAATCAAGCGCGTAAGCGTCCATCAAAATCAAGGCCACGTCAAACTGCGGCATCCCCAGAGCCCGATACTCTGCCGCCATTCGCAATAGTCCCGGAACCCCATCCCCTTTCCAACCAGCCATACGGTGATTAAGCCACTGCTTTCGTAGCCCTTCTACAACATTCAGCTCATTCCTCTTTTCGAACTCCTGAATCAACGCCAAAATCTCATCTCGCGTTCGCGTATGCGCAACACTAATCCGATAAGCATCAAACTCCTTGAGAGAATCCTCAATCAACTTGGTTTGCTCAGGGACGAGCCGCTTCAAACTCGCTGCAATCCGGTCTCCATTCTCTCCCGACTCAGCCCGTCCCAGCATCACTTTACGAGTGGCTACGTCAATATAAAGCAACCGGTGCATAACTAATCGCTGCTCCTCTTTAGCAGTTCGATAGGTATCCAGCGGTGCCCCCTGATACGCTCGCGCAAGCGCCGCAGGAACCTCTGCGAGGGGCACATCAAACCCGGGTAATCGCGTCTCAATCAGGTTCAGCACGTCCTGAATCGCAACCGACTCTGCGTTCTGGGCATCCCGCACTTTCAGCCAGTACCGCCAGCAGGCATCGTGGACAAACTCCATCACCGTTCGCTTGGGCAACCCCAGTTCCTCGGCTCGCTTGGCGAGCACCAACACCCCTGCATCGTCTGACGCAGGCATGAGTCGCAACGAGGTCTGCAGGCCTTTCGTATAGGCTTCAATCGCCGCATCCAGCAGCGACTTGTCTTCGTAAAACTTTCCTCGCTCCCGCGCCCAGTCTCCCAGTTCTATCCACGCTTCGGGCTGATTGGGCAAAACCTGATTCTGTTTCTCTCGCAGCACCTCTGCATCACTAGGCAGCGGCTTCAGCGACTCAACCTGAAAGTAAAGCTTGCCCGTGTCCCGGTCTTTACGCAAACGCCCTTCGATATCGGCCGACTTCGCTCCAGCCAGCCCCCGTGCTAAGTCTTCTTTGGCAAGCGTAAACGGTATCGGGCACTTTGATAATCGCAGCGATGTCTTACTCTGCGACGAAACTCGGCCTTCGAGCCGCATTGGAAAATCGACCAGCTTCTCCCAGTCAGCCTTGGAATCAACAAACCGCTCGACGCTCCAAACCGGCAGATCCAAGCCAAAAGCTAAAGAGTTTTGCAGGCACAAAACGGACCCAACAACCAGCAAAACCGCAGCGAACTTGGACAACATCAACGCCCCCTAACCCCTCATCACTCCATCCTCAGCCACATCGCCTTCAAGTATTCTGTCTCCGGAATCCGCGGCGCCACCGGATGATCAGCCGCAGCCCCCGTCTCAAACAACAGTTGCGTTCTCCGCCCCACTTCCGAAGAAGCAGCTACCACCTGTCGAAACTCGTGACGCTGCACCAGCCCCGAACAGCTACAGGTCAACAACAATCCCCCCGGCTTCACAAGCTGCATCGCCAGTCGATTAAAGTCAAAGTATTTCCGCTTCGCCTCTTCGATTTCTTCGCGGGACCGGGCCAGTTTCGGCGGATCGAGCACAACGACATCGTACTGCCGATTATTCCGCAGCATATCGCGCATATACGCAAACGCATCTGCCTGCACAAACTGAATCTTCTCACGGTTCAGTTGGGCATTTTCTTTGGCAAGGGCGATCGCATCTTCGTCCAAATCGACACCCGTTACATCTGCTGCTTTCCCCAGACGTTTCGCCTGCAAGCTAAATCCACCCGTATAACAGCACAAATCAAGAACCGACTTCCCTTCGCAAAACTGGGCCAGCATCTTGCGATTGTCACGCTGGTCGCAGAAGAAACCCGTCTTGTGCCCTGCTGCAAAATCGACTCGAAACTCTGTTCCCATTTCCTGAATAGTCGTCTTATTGGGCAACTCTTCGCTTCCATAGGCCTCTGCAGTGAACCCCTCCTGGTCAAGGGTCTGCGGCCCGCATCGAAGTGCCCCATGTTTCGTTCCCAACATCGCCGTCAAATGATCAAGCAGCACCTCGGCTCGCTGATACATCCCCAGCGAAAAGGCTTCAATCGATAGCACATCCCCCAGCCGATCAATCACAATCCCCGGCAGTCCATCGGCTTCAGCGTGGACCACCCGGTACGCATTCGTCTCTTTGTCCAGCTTCAAAAAATCCCGTCGCAACTCCACCGCTGCTTGCAGTCGCTCTATCCACCAGACCTCGTCTGGCGCTTTAACGCCATGCGTCAACAGCCGAACGGCCAACTCCGCATGCGGGTTATAAAGGCCAAAGCCCAGTGGCGAGCCATCCTCCAGCACCACGCGCGCCAAATCCCCTGCACTCGCCTGCTGCGGACCGTTTCTCAGCATCCTCCGATAAAGAAATGGCTGCCACGTAGGAGACCGCGCGACAACCACCGGCCAATCCCCATCACTCGGAGACAGCGGCCGCTGAACCAGGTCATCCTCATTGAGACGGGTGGCAGGCATCGGCGGGACGTAACCCTTCCCCTCCTCCTCGCGCCAACCACGACCACCTGCTGCTGGCCTCGGACCACCTGGCCTGCGCGAGGTATCAGGCCGCCCTCCACCTGGTTGAGGGGCCGAGCCATAGGGACCACGCTTGGGACGCCTACCGGGGCGTTCTGGTTGAGGCATGAAACTGCTCTAGCTCTAAAAATTCGTTACGCCCGCAGATCAATCGCCTCGGGGTGCCACTGCTGGCTTGTCCAGCAGTGCGTTCTGACCGACCAACAAACGATCGCTCACAGCCAATTAATACTGTCGTATCTGCCACACTTCGAATCTTGTCTTCGTGTGCCATTGGCTTTGCCTGAGTGCCGAAAGCGGGGTGTGCATCCAGGGATGTGGGCCAGAGCAAACAGCACTTAGCTTCTATCCCTCTGCACGGGGCACCCCATACTCCTCAGTTTCCAATCCCTGCTTCATTCGCAGCATTCTGGGCCACCGGCTTGGGACCCGGCGGAGGATTCTTCGCAACCCATGCCTCCAGCGCCTTCACACTATCGTCACTCACTTCTTCATCCCGCAGTACAGCTCGAATTACCGGAAGCACCTGGCTGTAAGCATCTCTGGCCGCTGCCGCTGCAGAGGGATTGGAAAGGAAGCCACCAGGGTTCTTACGAGCAGCGTCCTTGTCGTCAGCATCTAATGGCTGAAATGCCAAGTACAGCTTGGTGAATGCATTCCGCCAAAAAACTTCGTTCGGCTCTGCTTGCATCGCTTGCGTCAGCTCTAACGACATCGCGGCAATCAACGCAATATTCTCTTGCACCGGAAGCGATGGATCACCCGGAACTCGCCCCAGCGACCTGGCCGCTTCGGTCCGAACCAACCAGTGCCGAGCAGGGTCACTCACCACGCTCCTCAAAACATTCTGCACAAACGGCTGTCGACTGTTCCGATCAAGCACCGTATCTGCAGCACTCAATGCCTCTGTCAGCCGCATTTGATACCAGAAGTGAGTGGTGTTTGGAGCTAGCTCATCTGCCAACACCCTGGCAATATCATGCTTCAGCGTCGTGTCGGGATTCCCCGCCCGCAAAATTCGATACAGACCCCGGACTGCGGCAGGCTTAATCGACTCTGGCTGTGCTGGGTCTTTCAGAAACGCCATCAGCGGCTTCGCGGCCGGGGCAAACGCCTGCAAAGTCAGTCCCGTCGACGTGTCGTTTTCTGTCAGGTCGAGTTCACCCAACAGCACCACCGCTTGAAGTCGCACATAAAAGTTATTGTCGAATAGCGCGGCCGCTTGTTTGACCACCTCTTCTAACACAACCGTTCGAAACGCCCGGATGTCGTCGGGCTTCTTCTTCAGCTTCGCTGCAAAAGGAAGGTCTTGAACAACCAATTGCTCACGCAATGTGTGTAACTTCTTCCGATTGTCCTTCAGCGTCATCTGCGCCAGTCGATACCGTACACCTCGCTCAATGAGCCGCGTCGAAGTCGAATCAACTTCTCCACGATTGAGGGCCGTCTTGTACTTCGAGATGTCCTTCTTCAGCTCGTCCAACTCTTTTTCCGAGGCAATCGGCTTATCGATCGCCATCAGCTCGTGCTGCCCTGCCGGCGGCGTGTAGTCAATCGGCAGCTTCTCTGGGTCTGGCGGAAAGTTAACATCAGGAGCACTGGTCCCTTTGGCCTGCCGTGGTGCTCCTCCCGGAACTCCCGGCATACCGGGACGCATCCCCGGCCTAAAGCCCCCTGGTCCGCCATGCATCGGCGGTGAACCAGGATACCCCGACGGACCAGGCGAAGTCGGTGGGCGGCGTCCGCCAGCACCGCCAGGCCCTGCAGGTGGTCCGGCCACTCCTTTCCCTCGCGCTGAGGGAGGCTGACCAAACACCTCATCAGTCAACAGCCCACCCGATCCAGTTATCGCCACAAAACTGGCAACAACGGAGAACACAGTGAACTGACGAACTCTGATGAAAACTCTTGGCACTCGGCATTCCTTGTCGAAAGGTGTCCAAGCGAATCAACTGTCACCCTTAAGCCATGATGGCAAAGGCGTTTAGAAATCGCTAATCCGACCTCAGTGTATCATTTGGCCCTTGAAAATCGACTCTTTCGCGGAATGGACTTCCGTTGAATGCCCAGGCGGGCTTCACCACTACCTCCGCTCGATTCAGCCGCAATGAACCAACTCTCTTAAACACGCGAGAGGACAGCAGATTTTCTTTCGAAAATTCGAGTCACGACGTGCTAATACATTGGCCTGCCACGACTTAACCAGACGGAATGATAAAGGAAAGCAGGATCCGAACCAGATGAAGTCTCGGTTCAGCCTTGGCAAGAAGAGTGGCAATCAACCACCAAACAAACGGAGAAATCCAGAAACCAGCTAAGACGACGGCCCGATCGGAAACTCAAGAAACAAGCTAGACCGCCTGCAGAATACTCTCCTGCAGAACGGAACACCATCGGAGCCTCACAGAATCCTGCTCCTCTCCCCGTGCAAATTGCCCGATTTAACGTCACTAACCGAACTTGAACAAATCGAGGCTCTTCGCGCAACCCCGCCTGTTAGGGTAGAGAGGCCACTTCTGCCGCTTTTCAAACGGAACTCCAACCACGGGAAAAACACCCAACACGCCCTAAGCTCCAGCTTTGCACCACTTTCTCTTCAATCGTATCTGCCAAATCGGTCGATATCTGCCCTAGATTCCGTGCCGCCGGAGCGCAGATTTCTATGCGCACCCTCGACACCCGTTTATCGCGAGAGGGAGCTTCGCCCATAATGGATGATGACATCCTGCAGGAATTCCTGGCAGAAAGCTGGGAAAATCTAGCCCGTCTCGACACCGAGATTGTGTCCCTCGAAAAAGACCCAGCCAACTCGGGTCTCATCGCCAGCATTTTTCGCACAATTCACACCATCAAAGGGACCTGCGGCTTCATCGGTCTCAACCGATTGGGAAAAGTCGCCCACAGCACTGAAAACGTGCTTGGAAAAATGCGGGACAATACCCTCGATGTCAGCCCCGCAGCCATTTCGCTGGTTCTCGACGGCATTGATCGCATTAAGCAGCTCCTCGAAGGGCTCGAAGCGACCAAAGAAGAACCAGCCGTCGACTCCGAAGAACTAATCAACAAACTCGAATTGCTTGCCTCACTGGCCGGGGATACTCCCGCAGCCGCAGCCCCTCCTCCAGCCCCTGAGGTCGCAACCCCTGTCGCCAAACCAACCCCGGCTGTAGCTGCCCAACCACTACCGGTCTCACCCTCACCAGCTCCGGTCGCCGAGCAATCTGTACCACAGCCCATTCCACTTGTTGAACAAATTGAAGCCCATGTCGCTCCGGCAATCAGCGACCATCACCAAAACAATGCCCCTTCTGCTCCTCCGAAAGGGGCGGCCGAAGAGCCCGATCCTGCAGGCGGCGATCCCAAAAAATCGGTCGCCGATCTCTCAATCCGCGTCAACGTCGATGTCCTCGATCGCCTGATGAATCTCGTCGGCGAACTCGTCCTCACCCGCAATCAATTGCTGCAGATGGTCCGCGGTGAAGACGAGTCGAAGTATTCTGCACCGATCACTCACCTCAACCGAGTCACCACCGATCTGCAGGAAGGGGTCATGAAGACCCGCATGCAGCCAATCGGAAATGCCTGGAGCAAGCTCCCCCGGCTCGTTCGCGATCTGGCTCAGCTCACCGGCAAGCAAATTGAGCTCGAAATGAGCGGGGCCGAGACCGAACTCGACCGAACCGTTCTCGATGCAATCAAAGACCCGCTGACACACATGGTTCGGAATTCGGCCGATCACGGTATCGAACCAGCCGAAGTCCGACAAAGAAACGGCAAACCCGAAGCCGGACGTGTGAAGCTGAATGCCTTCCACGAAGGGGGCCACGTCATCATATGCATTGAGGATGACGGCGCCGGGATCAGCCGCGATCGCGTCCTCAAAAAGGCGATCGAACAAGGCCTCGTCAGTGAGGTCGAAGGATCACAGCTCTCGGATGGCGAAATCTTCAAGTTCATCTTCCGCGCCGGCTTCTCAACCGCCGAAAAGATCAGTTCGGTCTCAGGCCGCGGCGTAGGGATGGATGTCGTCCGAACGGCTATCGAACGAATCGGCGGCACCGTCGAGCTCAATTCGATCGCCGGTCATGGCACAACCGTCCGTATCAAGATCCCCTTAACACTCGCGATCATTTCGGCCCTCGTCGTCGAAAGTGGCAGCGAATGCTTTGCCATTCCCCAACTGGGCGTTGTCGAACTCGTTCGCGTGGCCAAAGAAGATCGCCACAAAATCGAGAAGATTCACGACAACGAAGTCTTCCGTCTGCGAGATCGCTTGCTGCCACTGGTTCACCTCAACGACATTCTGAAGCTTCCAGAAATTGATTCGTCCCGTGGCGATGTCAATATTGTGGTGGTTCAAGTCGGCGAAGAGCAATTCGGGCTTATCGTATCCGAAGTGTTTGACACTCAGGAAATTGTAGTTAAGCCGATGGGCAGCTTGCTCAAAGAGATCAAAATCTACCAGGGTACCACAATCCTGGGTGATGGCCGCGTCATCATGATTTTGGATGTAGGTGGTATCGCCTCTCAGTTCGGTGGGATGGCCAGCCGCACCCGAGAACTGGAACGACATCGCCAGGACCTCGAAGGAACCAGCGACCTCGGCGAGCCCACTAGCCTCCTTATCTTTGCAGCTGCGACCGGCGACCCAATGGCGGTCCCTCTGGCCCTCGTCGCCCGATTGGAAGAAGTTCCTGTTTCGAGCATCGAACGGAGCGGCGATCGCTTGTTGATGCAGTACCGCGGCGATCTCTTGCCGCTGCTACCCCTCCACGGCGAACAGCCCCACCTGGGTGATCGCGAACTGCAACCCATTGTGGTCTTCAGCGAAGGCCGGCACTCGATGGGCCTGATGGTCGATCAGATTCAAGACATTATCGAAGAACCTCTATCAGTGCGGATGCAGTCGTCGCGCCCAGGGGTCTTGGGAACCGCCATTATCAACGGCAAGGCGACCGACCTGGTTGATACGCAGCACTACTTGATGAAAGCCAACCCGCTCTGGTTCCAACGTGAAGGAACAAAGCGTCGGCCTCGCGTCCTCATTGTTGATGATTCACTCTTCTTCCGCCAACTCGTTCGCACCGCCGTTGAAGCAGATGGTTATCGAGCTGTGGCCGTCGAAGGCCCCAGCTATGCCATTGAAATGATTGAGCGCGGCGAGAAGTTCGACATCATCCTTAGCGATATCGAAATGCCGCTGATGGATGGTTGTGAATTCGCCCAGTGGTGCCGCAAACGACCCCACCTGGCCGGTGTCCCCTTAGTTGCCATCACTAGTTTGGCTGGGGACATTCACGAAAAACGAATTATGCGGGCCGGCTTCGATCACTTACTGATGAAGTTCAACCCTCAGCAATTGTCAACCACGCTGAAGGAACTTTGCGCCGCACAAACTCAGCCTGTAGGAGTGAGCGCATGACCGACGCCCTAGCTATTGCCAACACCGATCACAGCGGAATCGCCGAGCAACTGGACTACCAGAACCAGTTTGTCTCGTTCTGGATTAACGGCCAGTTGATGGGAATCCCCGTCAACATGGTCCAGGAAGTCTTGAATCCGCAAACTATTGCAGCCACTCCACTAGCCCGTCGGGAAATCGCTGGCCTCTTGAACTTGCGCGGCCAGATTGTCACCGCACTCAACTTGCGGAGGCGTCTCGGTTTGCCCGATTACGAGAAGACCGGCGAAAGCATGAACGTCGTCATTCGCTACCGCAATGAATCGTACAGCCTGCTGGTCGACGAAGTCGGGGATGTGATCAACGTCCAGCGCGATGCCATTGAACCACCACCTCGGACGATTGACTCCCGCTGGAAGAACTTTGCCCAAGGGGTCTTTCGCCTCGAAGGCCGTTTGCTCCTCATTCTGAACGTCGCCGCCCTCTTGACACTCGATCCTTAGCGATCGGCTTGGGGACCAATTCGTGGAACCGGTCGGAACATTTCCTGAATTCACGAGCCTGCCTCCTGATGGCTCTCTAACACGTAACTTGGCGGAATCAACGACACAACAAGATAGCCCTCAGCTGAAGGAACCGTCCGACAACCAGTTCCCCCAGACTGAAACGTCTCCAGGAACCATTCAACCCGATGCACCGCCCGAACCGGCTGATCAGCAGATCGGCTCAACTGAAGCACTCGCAGAAAATGGCCAGCCGACTGGCACGTCCGTCTCCTGCGAAACGCCACAACTGACGAAGTCCAATACCACGTCTATTAGTCCATACGAAACCCAAGTAACCCAGTCCGCCGATCTAATTGCCCACAGTGGCGCTGCCAAGGAGAGTACGAAGATGTCTGTTGGTAACATGAACGAAACAATGGCTCCAACGACTGCCCGTACAACCGGTTCGGGCAGTGACTACATGGCCTCGATCGTCGAAGCGGCTCCTCTGTCGCTCATTCTGGTCGACACGTCGGGCACAGTGACTCACATTAACCGCAAGGGCCAGGAGGTTCTGCGGTCGCTCAGCAGCATTCTCAACTTAACCCCCGAAACCCTCCTCAACAATTCGGTTGAGCCACTTCATGCAGCCCTTCCCCAGTTGGGTGCGATTGCCAAATCAATCATGGCACCCAAGTCAGTGTCAATCTCTATCGGCGGAGAAGACTTGGACTTCATGCTGATGCCGGCTGTCAGCCAGGTTGGTCAACGTGTTGGCACGATCTACGCATTACACGTCGTGACTCAGCGAAATCGTGATATTCGCGAGAAGGCCGAAGCAGCTGCCAACCAGGCTTCGATCAACAAACTCCTTGCAGCCTTGTCTCAAGTCAAGTCAGTTGGCGAAGCGATTCAAGTCGCGCTTGACGCTGTGCGTGATGGGTTCGGCTGGGCCTATGGCAGCTTCTGGATCCGGGACGACAGTGCTCGCGTGCTCAGGTTTCATACCGAATCGGGAACGGTGAATCCCGAGTTTCGTCAAATCACCGAAACCGCCACCTTCGCCGAAGGGGTTGGACTCAGCGGCAAGACCTGGCGACAAAAGGACCTTGTCTTCGTTGAAGACCTCGCCAAGGTCACCGACTGTGTTCGCGCCCCGTCTGCTCAGCGGGCTGGCGTTAAGTCGGGGGTTTGCTTCCCGATTATGGTTGATGGCGAAGTCTACGGGACCATGGACTTCTTCACCACCGAAACCATCACTCTTACTATCGACCGGATGGAAGCCCTCCGCAGCGTCGGCCGGATGGTGTCGAATGCTATCCAGAAGCAGGCAGCCACTGACGAACAGGCTGAGCTGATTGCCAATATCGAAGCAACTAACCGCGTCCTGAAGGCCTTGGGTGGTGTTCGCAATTCGGACGAAGCGATGATGGTCGCTCTGGAACAAGTTCGCGCGGTCTTTGGTTGGGACTATGCATCATACTGGCAGATTGATCAAAAGGAACAGGCGCTGCGGTACAAGGCCGAGTCGGGGACTGTTTCGCCTGAATTTAAGCAGGTGACAGAAACGGCCAAATTTGCCCAAGGAACGGGGCTCAATGGTCGGGCCTGGGCGCAGAAGGAACTTATCTTTGTCGACGACCTCGCCAAAGTGACCGATTGCGTCCGCGCACCCAGCGCTCAACGGGCCGGCGTCAAGTCAGGAGTTGCCATTCCATTGATGATGTATGGCGAAGTCATTGGGACAATGGACTTCTTCGCCACCCGGACCTTAGCGCTGACCGACAGCCGCCGCGAGGCGCTGCGAAGTGTGGGCCGCATGATCTCGGGAACCCTGCAATCGATGGATGCGGCCCGCATCAAGAACATGGTTGAGGCGATGCCAACACCTGTCATGCTGGCCGACAAAGAACTCAAAATTACCTACATCAACCCAGTATCGATGAAGCTCTTCCAGCAAATGGAAAACTTCTTGCCGGTGAAAGCCAACGACATTCTGGGCCAGTCAATCGATATCTTCCACAAGAATCCCGCTCATCAGCGAGGGATCTTGGGGAACCCGATGAACATGCCGCGCCGCACGAAGATCACTCTGGGAGGCGAAACGCTGGACCTGCTGATCAGCGTCGTCAAGGACCTGGGGGGTAACCTGGCCGGCTTTATGGTGACCTGGGAAGTGGTCACCGAGAAAGATCGAACCGAAGCCAATATGGTTCGCGTCCAGAACATGATGGAAAACATGCCGATCAACATCGTCATGGCCAACCGCGAAGCAGACCTGATGTACATCAACCCTGCCGCAAAAGCGACCCTCAAGAAGCTGGAAGCTCATCTGCCCATGCCTGTTGACCAGCTCACCGGGCAAAAGTTTGACATCTTCCACAAGAATCCCGAAGTTCAACGGCGCATCGTCGGTGACCCCAAGAACCTGCCTCACCGGGCACGGATTTCGCTGGGCGACGAGACGCTCGATCTGCTGGTCAGCCCCATCACCGACAAAGACAAGAACTACATTGGCCCCATGCTGACATGGAACATCATCACTGAACAAGTGAAGATGGCGAACGACTTTGAACGTGATGTGTCGGGGGTGGTGGAAATCGTTACCTCATCGGCTGTCGAAATGCAGGCCAGTGCCAAAGGGCTGGCCGCTACCTCTGACGAGACCGCTCGGCAGGCCCAGGTTGTCGCTGCAGCCAGCGAAGAAGCGACTCGCAACGTCGAGACCGTTTCGTCGGCCGCCGAAGAATTGTCCAAGTCGATTGGTGAGATTGCCCGTCACGTGCAGGAAGCTTCGAAGATGACCGCTGAAGCGGTACGGGAAGCAGACAAAACCAACGAAACCATTCGTCACCTGGGTACATCGAGCAACGAAATCGGTCAGGTGGTCAAGGTGATTACTTCGATCGCTCAGCAGACCAACCTGCTGGCACTCAACGCCACGATTGAAGCCGCCCGAGCAGGTGAAGCGGGCAAGGGCTTTGCTGT
>JAIXVG010000517.1 GCA_027483145.1 Planctomyces sp. | reverse complement strand
TCTGATCCGAGCATAAAGGCTTCATGCTGCAAGATTGGGCCAATCAGTGCATCGTCTCCCTCATTGAATACCAACAGAACAGCCAGCCGCTCCTCAATCAGTAGATTGATTATCGCCTCTTCAGCCGGAACATTCTGCTCGTCAATATACCGCTCCAGCGACTTCCCAATATGAACAGCATTCTCACTCCCCGGCAACCAGGCAATGTGAATGCGATCGAGCGGTAACCGATAGCCAAACAGCGCTGCGCGAATGCGGGCTTTGATTTCAGGGCGATTCAGCTGATCAAGCACTGCCAGGGGGCCATTCTCCCACACTTCATACGGAAGCAAGAAATTCAGCATCGTGGAACCGGGCTGGTAAGGATAAACATCGAACGTCAGGTCGACACCCGACTGGCGAGTCTTATCGACCCAGCCCAGCACCACATCTGCCGGAAATTCGGTCTGTGCTTTGAGGTGAGAAATATGAACCGGTACACCAGCCTTCCGGCCAATCTCAGCTGCTTCGTCGAGCGCTGGAAGCAGGCCTCGCTTGTACCGAATGTGGGAAACATACAAGCCGCCATAGGGTGCCATCGCCACAGAAGCATCAATCAGCTCTTGCGTCGTCGAGAAGCATTGAGCGATGTAATCGAGCCCGGTTGATAGCCCCACCGCCCCTGCTTCCATCCCTTCGCGAATCTCATTCTGAATGAGCTTGATTTCGATATCATCGACCTGCTTCCGATTAAACCCGCAGAACAAACTACGCACGTTCGCATAAGGGACGTGAATCAAGGAGTTGTGAACGCTGGCCCCATCCAGCCGCAATCCATACTCTGCGAGAGTTCTCCAACCGGTGTACTCATCCATCCGTAATCCATTCAGGGAACGCATGTAGTACATCCACTGGGCAGCGGTATTCGCGTTGACTGGTGCATACGAGATCCCATCCGCCATCAACACTTCAGTGGTGAATCCCTGCTGCGTTTTGGCCGTCAAGTGCGGGCGTCGCAAGAACCAGCCATCCGAATGGTTATGAACATCGATGAACCCGGGGGCAACGACCAGCCCGGCCGCATCAATCGACTGACGTGCATCGGCCGCTTGCAGGTCCCCAATGGCCGCTATTTTGTCCCCGGTGATGCCGACATCGCCTCGGAAACGAGCTCCGCCGGTCCCGTCGATCACTTGGCCATTTCGAATGATGGTGTCGAAATTCATCCAGCGTTATCCTTCAATCAGTGCCTTGTGTGCCGGTCTAAATCCCCTCGACCATCCACAGTTTACACGAATGTTTGTGTTTGATGCTCGCGAGACCGGCATTCAAATTGTCGAATGCCCGCCCCCTTGTCGCTAAATGCCACTAATGTCACACTTTCTGAAGTATGTCGAATCAATACGGCTGTTCTTCCCTTTTCCATTGGACCTGTGAAATACCATGTTCTCTACTATTTTCTCCACCACACACTCCAAAGTAGCAATCCTGTTTCTGATGATTGCCGCGATTCAGGAAGCGGTCCCGAACGTGACTCAGGCTGGTGAATACAACCAGGTCCTCAGCCTGGGAGATGCAATGCCGGCCTGGGAACCGCTCCCGGCTGTTGATGGCAAGCAGTATAGTTCCGCCAGTTTTGCCGATGCCGATGTCGTTGTGGTAGTCTTCACTTGTCGGAGTTGCCCGACCGCCCTCGACTACGAAGAGCGTGTCTCGCGCTTACAAGCCGACACAATTGCCGCCGGCCAAAACGTGCAGATCGTCGCGATTTGTGTCAATCGGGTGGCTGAAGACAGGCTGAGCGAACTAACCCGCCATGCCACTGAAAAGAAGCTCGCCTTCACATACCTCTATGACGAGTCACAGGCAACGGCCAAGGCTTTTGGGGCAATCTTTACTCCCGAATTCTACGTCTTCGGCAAGTCGCGAAAACTGGTTTACATGGGAGCCTTTGACGACAACACCGACCCCGGCTTGGCAAGGGACCACTTCGTTGCAAGCGCTGTGAAGGCAGCCCTGACTGAGTCGAAGCCAGCCATCGGAGAGACCATCGCCCGGGGTTGCCGCGTCCGATATGCGCGTGAGCGCAAGTAACCAGAGGCGACTTGCGCTGCGTTCGCAGAAAAAGGTGACCCGAAGTAGCTCCCAGTCTTCAGCGTTGCCGACAGCTACTCGCTATGCGAGCACAACGGGAGTGTCACCGGCATATCGATAAACCGTCCCCCGGTCGATCTCTTTGAACCCAGCCGATTTGGCCGTGTTGATCGCAGCTGTGTTAGAAGCAGCAATGTGCATATCAATCAACGAGATCAACTCTTCGCGGAGTCGTTTGCAGGCCCCGGTCAACAGCGCCTGACCGAACCCCTTTTGGCGAACTTCGTCGGCCACAACGAAATCGACAATCCCAGCCGCTTTCGCTTGCCATGTATGCTGATAAAGGTCGAGAGAAATCACCGATAGTCTGGCGAGCAGTTGGTTATCGGTTTTGCGGGTCAGCCCAAAAACAGCCGAGTCAAAGCGACCATGGCGAGTCTCCCACCACCACGAACGGGCTTCTGTGTTGTCAAGTAGATCGAGCCGCGTTGCTCGCCTGGCCCCCAGCAGCCTCAGGCCCACCGGCTCACTGCTTCGCAATAAGTCCCTTTGCAGGACAACAAACTCTTCGTGTGGTTTGAAGCCCAGCTTCTGAAAGAAGGGAGCAGCAGCCACATCAGAGCTCAGAAACCCGCTCGGTCGAACGCCCCCATACAACCCATGATAGAACGGATCGAACGGCGGTGCTTGCCCTGCAAAGATCTCAACGGCACCTTGCTCTCGCAGGTACGCCATTCCCTGCCGCACCAACTCAGTTCCAATCCCCTGACGCTGGTACTTGGGCAGCACCATTGCCAGACAAATCACTCCGGTGGTCCGCTTCAGGCCGTAATGTTCGATATCGGCAGCAAACGTGGCGTGAACCAGGCCGACAACCTGGTCTCCATCGCAGGCAACAAAAATTCCTCGCCGATCAAAGTAAGGTTGGGCAAATAGCACCCAATCAAACCCGTCGTTGGTAATACCAACAGCGGCCCCGCGCCCCAGCCCCGCACTGTGCCACAACCTGCCAAAACGGGGGATATCCGCGTTTCGAAAGGTTCGGTACACAATCATAGGTGTGCTTTACGCAGTCATCCGGCAGGCAAACCAACCAGGCGAGGAAATATGTTGAAGCCAAGCTCACCGATAATCGGCTCGCTTTTGTCAGATCCAGTTTCGAATCAACAGCCGACTCTGGCGAGTGCCGGCAGACAAGAACCGCCTTATCGCTTTTGAACGCGCTTCACAGCGTCAACGATCGCGCCTTCAGTGAGACCATACTTTTCCAGCAAGCCGAGTGGATCACCCGATTCGCCGTAGCGATCACCCACATTGACAAACTCGACTGGAACCGGGCACTTGTGAGCCAAAGTGGTCGCAACCAGCGAACCCAGGCCCCCTGCCATCAAATGCTCTTCCGCCACAACGATCCGGCCCGTTTCCTTAGCCGCCTTCACCACAGCCTCTTCGTCCAATGGCTTCACGGTGTGCATATCAAGCACCCGAGCACTGACGCCAGACTTGGCCAAGACTGCCGCAGCATCGAGAGCAATCCCCACCATCAGCCCGTTGGCGATGATGGTGACGTCCGAACCATCCTTCAATTGATTGGCCTTACCAATCTTGAATTCCGAGTCAGCCGAATAGATTTCCGGCAGTTCAATTCGCCCGCAACGCAAGTAAACGGGACCCACGTGCTCAAGCATCGCCTTCGTGGCCTTACCAGCAGACGTCGCGTCGGCCGGAACAATGACTGTTACCCCTGGCAGGGCACAGGC
The DNA here is from genome assembly GCA_027483145.1 of Planctomyces sp. Classification (GTDB taxonomy): domain Bacteria; phylum Planctomycetota; class Planctomycetia; order Planctomycetales; family Planctomycetaceae; genus JAIXVG01. The sequence goes on along the minus strand of JAIXVG010000517.1, from coordinate 1,058 downwards.
CAGTGCAACGTCTTCGATCCCCATTTGCGAAGCGCCATCTTCGCCAATCGAAATCCCTGCATGCGAACCAACCATTTTTACGTTCAGGCCAGGATAGGCCACGCACATCCGGATTTGATCAAACGCATTGCAAATCAAGAAGCAGGCAAAGCTTGAAACGACGGGTATCTTGCCTGCGGCTGCTAAACCTGCTGCCACTCCAACCATATTGCTTTCCGCAATACCAACGTTGAACCCGCGGTTTGGGAAGGCCTTGGCAAACAGTTCCGTGCGGGTCGAGTTTCCGACGTCGCCATCAACCGTCACTAGATTAGGGAACGTCGCACCAAGTTCCTTAAGGGCAGTTCCGAAGGCATCGCGGGTCGCTTTGCCCATTTTCAGTCCGCTGGCCTGTCCGATCGTCATGTCACAAGTCTCGCTTGCTGAAGGAAAAATTTTTCGAGTCCGCGATTCTGGCGGTGCCCGCGACCACCGGTCGCCGGGCGATCATTTGTTTTCCGCGTTAGAGCCTATCCGAAAACTGGTAGTGCTTGTTCGCCCCACGTTTTTCAGGCATACGACCCACGCATCAGAAGTTTTCGGAAGAGTTTTTAGTCCGATATGCAGCAGCACTGCACCTTCTTACGTCAGAAGGGCCAAGGCTTTAGCTGCCAGTTCTTTTGAAAGTGGCTTGCCGTGATAGTTAATATCGCCGGTCGTTTCCAAAACAGGAAGAATTCCAAAGCCCTTCTTCGTTTGCGAAACAATGGCGGTTGGGCGATCGGTCACTTTGCGGGCAGTTGCCAAGGCGGCCACAACCGCTTCCATCGAATTCCCTTCGATCACCTGGGTATGCCAGCCAAATGCTTCAAACTTCGGCGCAAACGGAGCCAATGCTAACACGTCCTTTGTCGCACCGGTCTGCTGAAAACCATTCTGATCGACAATTGCCGTCAGGTTCCCCAGCTTGTACTTCTCTGCCGAAGCAATCGCTTCCCAAACCTGGCCTTCACCCATCTCACCGTCACCCATCATGACGTAGGTGTGATAATCCAGCCCATCGATCCGAGCAGCCAGCG
>JAIXVG010000168.1 GCA_027483145.1 Planctomyces sp. | reverse complement strand
GAGACGAGCCGCAGTGCGAGCAGGCTTTGGTTGGGGTTTCCTGGAATGACGAGAATTCCATTCGTCCCCCCTTTTTCCAGGCCTGCAAAGGTGTCGAGCCGCAGTCCGCCCCGAGCGTCGTTGTCGTGACAGCTGAGGCAGTTTTCCACCAAGATGGGGGCGATATCTTTGGTGAAGCTGACCGACCCTTCGCCCGGCTTAATGGCGCCAGTCTTGCGGCCGAGGTTTAGCCGATGGGTCGACAGGAGCTTAAAGACGGGTGCCAGAATGGGATCGTTTTCGTCGACCTTTCCTTCTTTGATGAGTTTATCAAGCCGCTCTTCAGCCTCGGCGATCTGCTTCTCGGCCTCGTCATACTTCTTTTTGCCAATCAGGCCACCAACTTTGGACAAGTCTCCCTTGATCCCCGCGACCTCCTTCTTTTGATCGGGTGTCAGCGGGGCCGCAACAGCCTCCAGCATCCAGAGGCCGCCAACAACGCAGGTCAGCAGCCAAGCGTGTAACAAGTACGAGGCAGTTCGAGACATGGTCACCTCACCGAGTACTGTAGGTTAGGATGCGAGAACGGAAGGGCTGGCGAAACGTGAGTCGCTGGGCGATGCAAATCGGCTGTCATCTTACCTATGAATGAACACAAATGTGATTGCAATTCAGCTACAATTCTTGACAGCAAGATTCATCGAGGCGTTGAAGACTTGGATAACTGATTATTCTCATTCGAGTTGCGGCTGATTGACGACAAACAGACTGAGTCGCGCAGAAAACCGAAGAAACCGCACGCTAGCGCGTGTCGGCTGATTGTCGCTAAGACCGTGAACGATCCAGGCTAAGTTCGACTGGACCGATCTGGCCGACTAACGGGCTATTTTAGGTCTGCGATGGGAAGGCGAAACGCTGCCGCTTCCCCGCCGTGGCGAACCAACAACAGGTTGCCAGCGAGTGCGGGATGATTCCAGGTTGTCGCTTCGCTAAGTACCCGAACGCGGCTGATTTCCGAGAATTTCTTTGGGTCAGCGGCTACCAAGGCAAGCTCACCCGACTCGGTCAGCACTAGCAGATGCTCGTCGAGTTTAATGAGTTGTCCGTAGCCGTAGCGTCCTTTTTTCCAGGTCAGCTTCCCGGTCGCCACGTCCTGACAGGCCAAAATCCCGTCATCGAGGCCATAGATATGGCCTTCGTGAAATACGCCGTCGTTAAACTTCAGTTCGAAGCGGGGGACTTGCCAGACTTTCGTCACGACCCAACCCTGACCATCGGCTCCTTTGCTGATATTCAGCCGAGCGCTACCGACTTCATAGCCGCTGCTGACGACGATGTCGCATTCCGAAACTTGAATCGGCATGGCCGAATTGACTTTGGGGTTGTTTGTCCAGGGACCAAACTCCCACAACAACTCGCCAGATTCCGGCGAGAAGGCGGCCAGCCCCAGCCCATGAAACACCAGTAACATGGGTGTCCCTGCCAGGCTCAAAAGTTGCGGAGCGGCATAACTGGCGATGTAGTTACCCGTTGACCAGCGAATCTCTCCCGTCTTGGCATCGTATGCGATGACCGACTTTCCGCTGGTGCTTCCCGGGATGGTGTAAACCAGTCCGTTTGCAACCAGTGGCGAGGCAGACATCCCCCATTGAATATTGGCGGTGTCAGCCGTTGTGCTGCCCGAATCTTTCAGAATCTGGCGACTCCATTGATGGATGCCGCTGCGGGCATCGAGGCAATTCAAGACACCGGTGGCCCCTAGCGAATAGACCAAGCCCTCGGATACTGAGGGTGTCGCTCGCGGGCCATCTCCCCCCATCACCTCCGAAAAGCGGGCTTCATCTTCGTGCGACCAGATTTCCTGGCCAGTGAGTGTGTCGTAGCAGACAACGGCTTCCTTTTGGTCGCGCTGCTCCTGCGTAAAGGCTCTGTTGCCAACGATCGCAAATGACGACCAGCCAGGTCCCACGGGGTGACGCCAGACCGATTCAGGCGGAGAAGCCTGCCAGTCGTGATTAGCCAGTTTCAGCGGTGAGTTTCCGAGCCGGTCCCATCCCCGGTATTGAGGCCAATCGAGGAGAGTTGCTGCTGGGAATTCGTCGTTCGTGACCGCTGGTGTAGCCGTGGCAACGCTGCTGACGGCCTGGCGCTGCGACTCGCGATAGTTGCGGGCCAAGTCTTCAGCTCGTGGTCCCCAGCGATAGGAAACGACGGGGACCATGTCGCCATTGAGCGAATCGATGCGGTAGACCCCGGTAAGGGTCAGCAAGATTGCTGCGGCCAGCCCGGCAGCGGTCAGGCGGGTCTTCCACGTGAACCCGGATAGAAACAGCCACCAGATTGAAAACAGGAATAGCGTTGCCGGCCAAACAAACAAAAAGGAGGCGATCGTAAACGTTCGGTTCTCGGCGAATCGCAATAGAAGTAACCCGTGAGCCACCATGCCTCCCACGATAATGAGGGGGCCTAGCCAGCGTCTCCAAGGCGCTACTTTTGGGGGAATTGGCCGACCTGAGCTACTGGCCAAACCTTCGTGGGCAACCGGTGAATGAGCGGACTCAGACATACAAGTTCTCTGTTGGTGGAAGTGCCGCCGTCTGGCGGGTCATCGTTGGCTGACACGGTTGAAGGCCGGAAGGAGTTTTAGCGAAAACACGCGTGCTTCGGCCTCGTCAAGTTGCTCGGCTGATTGTAGGGAATGGCGGGGTAATCCAGAAATAGGTCAATCGGGCGAGCTGCTGTCGCAGTTCGGGAAGTACTCGCCGTGGTGGATTGGTGGAGCCGCTTCAAGGTTGGCCAATATTCCGTCAAGCTGCAATTGAGTGCTGAGTAGCTTGTTCGATCAGCGGTAAGTGTTTGTGTGGTATGTGGTTGTGTTGTTGTAAGTGTGGCCCTCCCGCCGTCGACTCAGGCGTTCTCGCTCTGAATCTCGGGCAGTCAAGCCGTCCTGGGTAAGGAATTCGACCTAAGTTTTAAGCGTTGAATTGTTTCCGCTGAAAACTGGATGGGCAGCATCATGCAGATTCTCGAACGAGGCCGACCGAGCCCGCTGGCGACTCCGGCCACCACTGGCGAATTTGCCACCGT
>JAIXVG010000058.1 GCA_027483145.1 Planctomyces sp. | reverse complement strand
TTCCAGCCCCATTCTTCAGGCGGAACTCGAATTTCAGTTCGAAGTTCTCGTACGTCTTTTTGGTGGCCAGAAACTGATTGTGCTGGATCCCAGCCGAGTCTCCGACAATGACCCCGTCGTCCAACTTCCACAACGATAAGTCGCCGTCCCACTCACTCAGATCTTTCTGATTGAAGAGGGGGACAAACTCGCCCGGTTGATCAGCCGCAAGCACCTGCCGGTCGACAGATTGGCCGAAATGGAGCACCCCCCCCAGAACGATCCAGCAGAAACATAACAGACGAGCAATCGATGGAGTCAAACAGATCGACGACATGGCGGATTTTCAGTAGTGGAAGGGGCGAGGCGAGAATTTGGTTGGGACGCTAGGGCAAAGCGAATAGATTGGAAATTGAAACGGCTGACTGTTGACGCGACCGATTTGCGGTGGAGAAACCCTCGGGAAAACCCGCTGTTCTCTTTTCGAGCAATTCGGATTGAAACCAGGATTCAGCGTGTAGTCGGGACCAAAATGATCGTTAGTGGCGTGTTGTGGGAAGGCGTTATAAGGGGCGGGAAACCATTTGATCTTGAACAGGAATCAGGCGGGGTGCCAGCGGGATTGAGCATTCCCTCGAAAAGGCACTTTTGGTGAATCTCTAATACTGACGGCTGACATAGATGTGTCAACCAATAGCCAATCATCGGCTACGGACAACCAAGACCTTCGGAGAATCAGATATTCTCTCGAGCGGAAGTACTCCTGCCCGAAACTGGACCCGAGGCTCCCCTCAACTCGGAAGACCGGTTGAGTCGGGTTGACACATGTGTAAGAATACTCATGTGAGGATTCGCTGCCCAGCGAATTTCGTCGACTCGCCCCAATTTCTCGCCATTTGCCGCTATTTCCCCGGCCGAAAACATCCTCGATACAAGTTCCGCCGAACCGAATGTAGCCCGCCCGGCTGCAACGCCTAATCTGTTCCCTCCTTGCAAACGGCCTGAAGCGCTGGCCCAAGCTGATCTGCTAGCGCCCCACCAACCAGACTGGGCCACACTGGCCCGTTTCCAACAATCCCGCAATTTTCAATTTTCCGCGTCTGTCCGCTTCGACCAGTTTTCTGTTTTGCACATCGTCCGCCGCGGGGAAAACCGGGAATCGACAAAGGTCTTCTGCATGAACGACATCTTCAAGAACTTAGACGTCATTCGTCGAAACCTGTCTGGGTTTTGCCTGCAGGGTGCCTGCCTGGCCATGTTGCTGGTGGTTGGACGCACTGTTCAAGCCGAAACACCCCCCGAATTTTCCAGCGAGCAACTTCACCACTTTGAAACGTCGATTCGGCCGCTGCTGGTCACTCACTGCCAAAGCTGTCACGGACCGGCAAAACAGGAAGCAGGTCTACGTCTTGATTCGCGGGAGGCACTCCTCAAGGGGGGGGATAGTGGACCGGTTGTCAATTTCGACTCCCCAGAGACCAGCCGCATGATCGCGGTCATGAAGTACTCGGCTGACGATATCCAAATGCCCCCCGCCGGAGCACGGCCAACTGCTGAAATCGATCTGTTAGTCGCCTGGATTCGCGATCGCGCCCCGTGGCCTGTGGCAGAAGTGGCCATCAGCGACACGCCCGATCTGCGGAACCCGGTCATTGCTCGCGCACACCACTGGGCACTCAGGCCCATTAGCATGCCAGCCATTCCGCAAGTAGCGCTTCACCCTCAACTCGGTTGGCCCACACCGATCTACAACGAAATCGACTCCTTCATCGATGCGGCCCTGGCTAAAGAATCGCTCTCGCGTAACCCAGAGGCTGATCGCCGAACCTTGGCGCGGCGGGTTGCTATCGATCTAACGGGTCTTGCTCCCACGTTCGAGCAGTTGCAGCAATTCGAACAAGACTCAGGCAGCGACGCCTACGAGCAGTTCGTTGATCGGCTGTTAGCCAGCCCCGCATATGGCGAACGCTGGGCCAGACATTGGCTTGATGTGGCCCGCTATGCCGACACAAAGGGGTATGTCTTCACCGAAGACCCGCGCTACCCGAATGCCTATACCTATCGTGATTATGTCGTCAACGCGTTTAATAACGACCTGCCATACGACCAGTTCATCAAAGATCAGCTTGCGGCGGACAAGCTGCACCCCGAGAACTCCCCTGCCCTCGCAGCGCTTGGCTTTCTGACAGTGGGACGCCGCTTTTTAAATAATCAATTCGATATTGCTGATGACCGAATTGATGTGATTTGCCGTGGCCTAATGGGACTGTCTGTCGGGTGTGCCCGCTGCCACGACCATAAGTTTGACCCCATTCCGACAGCCGACTACTACAGCCTGCAGTCGGTCATGCTATCGATTCAAGAGCCTCCAGAGCTTCCAATCATTGGCGAATGCAAGGATGAGGCGGCCGCAACGGCTTATCGTCAAGAACGTCAAGCCCTTTTGCAGAAGGTGGCCGAGTACGAGGCAAGCTTTCCTGCAAAACTGGAAGCGGAAGTGGCCGCTCACATGGAAGACTATTTGAAGGAAGTGGCCAAGCTGCGAGGATGGACCGGATTAGCAGCTCCGACATTCGGCGAGCCACGCGAACCAGCGAGTCATCGCTGGCGCGAGCTGCTTGATCAGACACCAGCCGATCACCCGGTCTGGGGACCCTGGAAGCAATTAACCGAAACCGCGAATAGCGATTTCAGCCAGACGTGGTCTCTGCTACAGCAAGCTTGGGAGCAAAAGCCTGATGGAGTTTCACCCGTCATTCGGCAGGCGTTAGTCGATTCGCCGCCAACCGATGTCAGTCAGTTAGCAGCCCGTTACGGTCAGGTGTTTGCCAGCATTTACGTACAGTGGCAAACCGAAAAAGGGACGTCGCCTGCAGGGTTGGCCAATCCAGCCGAAGAGGCTGTTCGAGCGGCCCTCATGCAACCCAGGTCACCAGTTGGAACCTCCTGGCCCGATGCAAGAAACTTTCTACGACGAACCGAGCGAGATGAAC
>JAIXVG010000240.1 GCA_027483145.1 Planctomyces sp. | reverse complement strand
GGTTGATCCGTTGCCGGAGACTGTCACGTTTCGTCTGCATGATGTCGGTCGCTCCGTTGTGAACAACGTTGCAATTACTGATTTTCGAACCCCACAGGCATGGGTACGGCCTGGTCAAACTCCAACCGTTCGGGCGACCGTGGTGAACCATAGTGCGTTTATGGCCGAGGATGTTCAGGTCCTCATCGAGTTCACCAGGTCGGTCGCAGCTCAGCCCGATGGAAACGAATCACAGCCCAGCCGAGTTGGTACTAGTTTACTCGAAGGAGGAACATCTACTTCCAATGCCCAGTCCGAAAGAGTGACCAAACGCGAACGCTTGAAGCTGGAACCCAATGCGACTGCGAGCGTCAGCTTCGATCTTCCCTCACTGGGTGAAGGAGTTTGGCTGGGCCGCATCGCCATTGAAGTGAATGACGATCTGCAATTCGACAACGAGCGTTTTCTGGCCATTTCTGCGACCCCTGCCTACAAGGTGCTGGTCGTTGGCAATCCGGGTCGTAAAGCCTCGAGTCGCCCCGAAACTCATTTTCTGAATGTCGCACTAAAGCTTTCTGCAGCGGGCGAGCCTTCCGATCTCAGCCCGTATAGTCCAACGATTGCTCTTTACGAACCTCAAACTGGTTTGCCACCACTGGGCCAGTTCGATTGCGTGGTCCTCGCAAATGTTGGCGAGCTCAACGCTACCGACGCTGCCCGACTGGCCGAGTACGTAAGAGGTGGAAAGGGGCTGATTGTTTTCAGCGGTGATCGCCTGGTCACAGATGGTGCCCAGACGCTGCTGGCCCAGAAACTTCTGCCAGGAAAGCCAGGCCAGACCAGGTATGCAACCGATCTGCCGTTTCGCTTTCAATCGTGGGAAGGACTGCATCCGGTCTTTGCCCCATTTAGCGACCTGCAGCATGGTGACCTGTCGCGAAGTATGTTCGCTGCGTATACACCACTTGAGCCAAATCCCCAGGCACAGGTATTAGCAACCATCGGTGCCGGTGCGCCAGTCGTTGTTGAACAGCCATTGGGGGCGGGACGACTCACTTGGGTTGGCGTTTCGTGTGGTCCGGATTGGAGCGACTGGACTCACAGCCGGTTGTACCTGCCGATCATCCATCAGTTGGTTGGCCATCAGGTGGGGCTGACTGCCGGGGGTCGAGTACGGCAAACGATTCTTGATGCCTCCTCGCTCAGTAAAGCAGGAAGCGTTGACCTGATGGCGACTATCGACATTGGGACGATGGCCCCGTCTGCAGAGGATCAGTCATCAAAGCCATCGGCCGCTGAGCAACCGGGCCTCTTTCAAATGGCTGACCATGTACGCGTTGTCAATATCAGCTCGCGCGAGTGTGACCCCGAGCGATGCTTGCCAGAAGAATTCGAAAAACGGTTTGGCGTGAAAATCGCCAGCGAAACTGACCAATCCGCCGTTACATTACCCCAGCAGGATACGCGGGCACCCAATGAAATCTGGCCCTATCTAGCAATAGGGTTGTATGGACTGTTACTGCTCGAAAACTTCGTGGCAAATCGGACGCCAGCGTAAGGAGTTGAGCGTTGATGGTTGATAGCTAGTGGAGTGAGTGTGGGTGGCGAAGCGTTCTAACCAAGGAACGAGACTCTCTCCTAAATGCTGAATGTTGTCCTTCGGTCTGTTTGGTTAGTCATCCTTGATTGTCAGCAGTAGGTCCAGTAGTCGAGTGATTGTCACATGAATGATATTTTCCTCAAACGATTCAAGGCCATTCGTCAGCGGCAGCTGGTTAGCGACATCATTCAGTTGCTGACACTCGCCTGCTTGACGTTGATTGTTGGCTTTGCCCTGTTGACTGCGGCCGACTGGCAGTGGGAACTCTCGCGCGCTTGGCGAATTCCTCTGCACTGGACCATTTGGGCGATGGGTGGATTGGTTGCGGCTTGGCACAGCCTGCGCCTGGTTGATCGGGCTACGGCCGAGATCACCGCCAGCAAAATCGAGTCGGCTTTCCCTGAACTGGGGCAGGCTGTTCGTACAACCTTCGAGTTTGGAACTCCGCTGGCTGTTGGAAAAACGCCCTCAGGGGCGGCTGTGTCGTTGGTCGCTGCCTTGGCAGAAGACACCCACCGCCGTGCTCTTCCTTTAACCATTGAGGATGTGGTCCCTGTTAAACGGGTCCTGGCGCTGGTGGCATTAGCTGGCCTGTTCGCCTTGGGATTCGCAGCTCTCGTTCTTGCAAAATGGGATTGGCAGACGGCTGCGTCTCGAGCCATGCTCGTTGAAATGCCTTACCGTCAGTTGTACGCTGCCCCCGGCAATACGATTGTCGATGAAAATGGTTCGCTCAGCCTGAAGGTCGTGGTCGTCGGTCGAACGAACGAACCAGTTGTCTTTCAAAACCGTTGGGTTGAGCCAACCATCGGCTCGTGGACCGAACGAACGATACCAGCCGACCAAGCCAGCGACCCAACACTACAGGCTGCCGCGGTAGAGCTGGGTCTCAATGCTGATGATGCGAGCAATCGAATGGCGACTGGCAATCGCCCGCACACCCTGCACCGTGTCAACTACGAAGCATTAGCCAAAGGCTTCGAGTATCGCTTTTCGGTTCCCGGTGCAGAGACCGAAACCTACAAGGTTGGTATTCGGCGTCCCGTTCGCATTAAAGAGTTTGAAGTCGATCTACTGGCTCCGGCCTACACGAGGCTGGCGCCTCAAACGCTACGTGATGGAAACATCACTGGCCTCGCGGGAAGTCAGCTTTCGTTTCGCTTGACGTTCGATAAGCCTGTCCGCACGGCGTCAATCGAACTAACACCGCGTACCAGTGGCCTTATCGAAGATGGTGAGAATCCAGCAGTTTCGCTGCCGTTGCTGGTGGCCGCCAGCGGGTCTGCGGGCAAGATCGCCCCTTGCACCGCTGAAATGGTCCTTGATGGCGATCGTCAATACACCATTCTGGCTGAAGCGATTGATGGGACACGTTTACCTAAGAATAAGTTTCGCATCAGGGTCAAAGCAGACCAGGCGCCACAAATCACGTTTGAAGAGCCGATCGATGCGGTTGAAGTACATACACTGGCCGAGCTGCTCATGAAGGTGCGGGTTCAGGATGATTTTGGTCTGACGAATGCTGGAATCATTTTTCAGGTCAATAACGACCAGGAGATCCCGTTAATCGCCGAAGAGTTTCAGGCCGTCGCCGCTGCTATTCAGGAAGGTGAAAGCACCGGCGCTATGTCGGCTCAGACACAAGCCACACTGGAAAAGCTGTTGCCACTGGAAGTTTTCCGACTGACGCAAAAAGACAGCATCATGTACTTTGCCTATGCGGTCGACAATCTGCCTGACAATCCTCAGCGGACTGAAACGGAAATGCGGTTCGTTGATATTCGCCCGCTGAAAAGGCGATATAACGTGATTGATCCCGATC
>JAIXVG010000217.1 GCA_027483145.1 Planctomyces sp. | reverse complement strand
TGAAGTTGACTATGTACTACTGGACGGAGCGTGCTCCCCGCTCATCATCAGCACTCAACCACCCGGTACCGCCCCCGACCTTAATCCGTTGAAACTCGCTGATGGCCTCGTCAAGTCATGGACCGAGGGCGTCGAGTTCATCCGCGACTCCATTACACAGGCAGTTCAGCTCACGCAAGTCGGCATTCATTTGAGCGAATTGGCCCTAAATCAGCTCACCCTTTCCGAACTCCATCGTCCCTGGCAGCTCTATGTCGAGCAAGCCATCCAGGCGCGGCACGTCTTGCGCCGCGATGTCCACTACATCGTCCGCGACTCGAAGCTCCAACTTGTCGACCAAACCACCGGGCGAATCACGGCCGACCGCAGTTGGCGCCACGGTTTGCAACAAGCCGTCGAATGTGCCGCTTGTCTTGTCCCAAAAGCTGAAGCTACCAGCGATGCGACCATCTCGCCCCAGCGTTACTTCCAACTCTACAAGAACCTTTCTGGCCTCACCGGTACGGCAGCCGGTGCCGAAGCTGAATTCGCCGAGTTGTTTCACCTGCCCGTAGTCGCCGTCCCGCCCCATCGACCTTCTCAGCGGCAACTCCTTCCGACATCCGTCAGCAGCTCAAGAGTCGAGAGACTGGCGAGTGTTGTTAAGCACGCGCGTGACATCCACCACTCGGGCCAGCCCTTGTTGCTTGGCACCCGTACCATTGCCGACAGCATCGAACTGGCAAATCAGCTCGATGCTGTCGGTATAGCTTGCCAGCTACTTAACGGCCACCAGGAAGCAACTGAAGCAACCTGTATTGCCCACGCCGGTGAGCCAGCCAGCGTCACGGTAGCGACCAGTATAGCGGGCCGTGGAACAGATATTCAGTTGCCCCCCGAATCAATTCGCCTCGGAGGCCTGTCCGTTCTGGTGACCGAGCCAGCCGACTCCACTCGCATCGATCGGCAACTCATCGGCCGAGCCGCAAGACAGGGACAGCCCGGTTCTGCCCGCATCTTCACTTCTCCCGATGATCGCCTTTGGGACGAAGCCCGCATCAACCACTTGTACCGGCCAACCAGCCGTTTCACCGCAACCGCTACGAACAATCAAATCCGCTCCGCCCAGGTAAACTGCGAAGCAGTCGCCCGACACCAGCGACGACTGATCCTCGAAGCCAATAACCGCCGCGAGAGTTTGTTCCAATCGCACTCTCCCGGCCCCCAAGCCAATTACGAAGAGATTAGCTGACTGACGCCTACTGAAATAAAAACCATTAACCCACCGAGCCTACGACGCCAGTCGTCGGGTCCATTTCCCCAGTACCATCAACTCACACCAACATCACGCATCGCCACAGCCAATAAGCCATCAATCCGTCAGAAAGCCAAGCGAACAATTATGAACTATCCCCACTTTAAACACGCTCTCGCCGCTAGCCTGCTCGCCCTCATGTGGCAAACCTCCACCATTGCCGCCGACGTCGAAGGCTTCACCGAACCATTTCGTACGATCAACGTCGCCGCCGGTGAAACGGGAATTCTGGAAACCATTCTGGTCGCTGAAGGGGACAAAGTGACCAAAGGCCAGGAAGTCGCCTGCCTTACCCTCGATGTCCAGCAGGCATCGCAAGAAGTCGCCGAGCGCATGATGAACGCCGTTGGGCAACTCAATACTGCCAAGGCCGAACTCAAACTCAAGTCGAACCTTCTTTCCAAGCTCGAAGCCCTCCGTCTGAAAGGCCATGCCAGCCAGGAAGAAGTCGATCGTATCGCCATCGAAAAAGAAGTCTCAGAAGCCCGGCTCCTGGCAGTGACCGAAGAACTCCTCCTCAAAAAAATCGAGCATAAGCGGCTCGGCCTCCAGATCGAGCGCCGTCGCGTCCGCTCTCCAATCGATGGTGTCGTTGCCCGCATGTGGAAGGATGAGGCCGAGTTTGTGGCACCAAACGAACCTGTCGTTGCCACCATCGTTCAGCTCGACCCACTCCTCGCCGTCTTCGCCGTCCCTTCTATTCTGCATTCGGGTCTCAAGACGGGTGACGTTGTTCCTGTGTCATTTGGCGAGCAATCGGTCGACGGCAAAATCGAGCTTATCAGCCCAGTTACGGATGCACAAAGCGGCACGATCACAATTAAAGTTCGCCTCACAAACCCTCAAGGAAAGCTCCGCTCCGGCGAGCGCTGCCGCCTAACCATTCACGAACAGGAACCATCTTTAACAGAACAGCGTCCTCCAACTCGACGGTAATCACTCCGATCCCATACCCGGTGCTGTTTGTGGTCCTCCATTCTGGAGCAATGTGTCCAGTGCGCCGCAAACCGAGTCTTGAAGCACAAAGGTAATCACGGAGCCACAAACCCAACGAAGCTCCCCGAGCCGACGACGCAAGTCGTCGGGTGGCCCGGTCAGTCGCCAGACCGGCTGGGCTGCGAAGCAGCAAGAGGCCGCGCCATCGGCCCACGCAAGTAGTCACCAAAATGAGTAATCCAGAAGTCGTTTGTCAGCTTAGTAGCAATGGAAGTATTCGGCCGTTAACAGCGTGAATGGTTCCGCATCATCAGCCCAAAAACATCTCATTCAACTCCAACTCGGCGACGTCACACACCAACCACCCAGCCTGATGCAAGCACCCCCGCTATCACCGCTTCCTCCACTGAAAGGGCCATCCACCCCAGCAGCACCCTTGCCTATCGATCCAGTGCTCCTCCGAGCCGTCTTCGCCGGCAGCCGGTCGACTTCTGAATTGTTCCCCGCTCTCTTAGCCATTTGGCGTCAGCAGTTCCACGTTCTCGATGCCGCAATCGCATCAACCTCAATTGAGGCCAACGCCACCACCCAAGTTAAGCCTTGGCTTGCCGATGGGCCGCATCTCCCCGCAGAGCTCCTTAGCCTCATGCGCTCAGCTGCTCAGTCTGCTATCGCGCAGCGTTACATCTGGCAAACGGTAATACCCCTGTTGCCCCACCTTCGGCTCCTCGCAATCCCCGTCAGCGATAGCACCACCACTCAAACCGCCTGGTGCTTCATCGTCCCAGAAGTCGTCCTCAGTCGCGAATGGTGTCTCGCCGCAGAACTCTTCGTTTCCCTCTACGAAACCTGGGTCCACCAGCATGCAGCCATTAGCACAGCGACCGCAGCCGATTCATCTTCCACCGCCAACGACCATAGCGCCACCCTGTTAGCCCAACTCCTCGACCTCACCGCTCAGCTCGAATCAGCCGGCTCCGTCGACCGAGCCGCCCAGCAATTGCTCAGCGCCTGCCGCCTTTCACTTCGCTATCAACCCCTCGCCATCTCCATTATCGGCGGCCAAACCTGGTGGTCAGAGGAATCAAACGGTCAGCTTGATCCGAGCGCCCGTCACCTTCTCCACTCCGTAGTCGCCGAAGCCACATTGCGCGGCGAGCCATCAGCCTGGCCCGCTTGGCGTGATGGCGACACCGTTGGCCTATTGATCCACCAACAGCTTCAGTCCACAACCAGCTACAAGCAAATCGTCAGTGTCCCATTAAACGATGCGCAGCTCAGCGTGGCTGCCGTTCTAGTCCTCGCCGTTGATCCGCCACTCACACCTGCCGATACCGCACAGCACACTTGGTGGAGCCTTATCTCACTTCGCTTGGGATCAACGCTTCGCCTGCTGCAACAGTCGGGCAGATCAAGGCTAACAAGTATTGCTTCGCAGCTTACCGGCCTTCTAAGCTGGCGTTGGGGATGGCTGGCCGTCGCGCTGCTCCTTGTCGCCTCAACCCTACCCTATCCCCATACCATTAGTTGCCCGTGTGAGGTTCAGCCCACGGTCCGGCGGTTCATCACTGCCCCATTCCCCGGCATTCTGGCTGAAGCTCTGGTTGAGCCGGGCCAGCTAGTCACCAAAGGGCAGTTACTAGCCCGAATGGACAGCCGCGAGAATCAGCTCGCACTGGCCAAGCTCGCAGCCGAAACCGCCAAAGTACAGGTGGAACGCGATGCCTTCATTGGACGGCGTGAAACCGCTCAAGCCGAAGCCAGCCGCTATGAACTCGATCGCCTCGAAGCCGAACGCAGCCTTCTCGAACGCCGCAGTCACGACCTCGAAATTCGCAGCCCCATCGACGGCATGGTTGTCTCCGGTGAGCTGAAACGCGTCGCGGGAGTCCCCCTCACCATCGGCCAAACCCTTTTCGAAATCGCCCCGTTGGATCGCATGGTTTACGAACTTCGCATTGCTGGCGATGACGTCTCGTACGTTTCAACCGGCCAGTCGGTCAGCACTGTGTTGGACGCCTATCCCGCCACCACATTCACCGGCCAGCTTGCCAGAATCCAACCGCGTGCCGAAAAAACTGATTCCAACTATGCCTTCATTGGCCAGTTCGAGTTTCCCAATGATCACTCCCTCTTAAAGCCTGGCATGCGCGGCCATGCCAAAATCGATGCCGGCCAGAAGTCGCTTGGCTGGGTCTGGTTCCACAAAGCCTACTACCGCCTCCGCCACGACCTCGGTTTTTAGTCCTCCGCCAACAACGAGGTCACGTAGGGCGCGGCTCGTCGCACCGAATCCGCCCCTCTAACCCCCAACTCTAAACCGTAAACTCTCAACCAAACCACATGCCCCTTCACCCCATCAACCCCCGTGCAACCACCATCGAATGGGGACAACTCACGTTATCCCTCGTTCCAGGTTTGCAAATCGTGGCCCAGCAGGAAAGAGATCAGCTCTACTGGCATTTGCGTCTCCCCGATTCAGGCCGTTGCTTTCGCATCGGCTCACCAGAGTATGCCCTTCTTTCACTCTTCGATGGTCGTACCTCGCTTGCCGCAGCCGTCACTCAGCTCGCCCGCGCCGGCCACGATCAAGACCTCACCTACGCCGAGGCCGAAGCATTCTGCGAATGGCTTCTTACCAGTGGCGTCGCAGTGGTCAAAACTCAACGAGCATCAACGTCCAGCTCGCCAACCACCGAACAGCCCGAACGCTTTAATCCACTGTGGATCAAGATCCCTCTCCCAGTCCCGCAAGCCTTTTTGTCAGGCCTCTCGGTTGCCACTCGCCCATTATTCGCCCCCATTACTGCAGCAATCACTTTCTTGATCATCATGTCAGGGTTGGTCCACTTCTTGGGTCACTCTGCTGAAATCATCACCTCCTGCACACGAATTATCGCCAGCGGTCAATGGCTTGGCCTCCTCTTGATCTGGCTCGCCCTCAAAGTCGTTCACGAGCTGGGCCACGCTGCCGCCTGCCAATACTTTTGCAGTCGTGCTCTTCAAAAAAACGCCGCAGCAACCCATCAAAAGGTTCAGCCCATTATTCACGAATGGGGACTCGTCCTAATCGCCTTAGTCCCGACCCCGTTTGTCGACGTCTCGGCCAGTTGGCTTCTCACCTCCCGTATTCAGCGAATCACCATCGCCGCTGCCGGCATGCTGGTCGAACTGTTAATCGCTGCCATCGCCGCCTGGGGCTGGACTCACACCAACAGCCCGTTATTCAATCAGTATCTCTGCAACATCATGCTCTTGGCTGGCGTCAATACTCTGGTCTTTAACGCGAACCCTCTCATGCGGTTCGATGGCTATTACATCCTTTCAGATGCCGTCAATATCCCCAACCTCAGCCAACGAGCCAATTCTTACTGGCAGTCTATCGTCTACCGCTGGTGTGTCGAACCAACCCCTATCCAGGCCACTGAAGTCGGTTGGCGAACGTGGTTCATCGCCAGCTATGGCTTAGCTGCCACCTGTTACCAACTGGCTGTCACTATCACCCTTTTGCTTATCATTTCTCTCTTTTACGAAGGTGCAGGCCTCGCTCTTACAATGGCCTTACTCCTGGTGGCTCTCTCCAAGTTGCTCGTTGCGCTACACCAAACTTGGCCCACGTTATCCCCCGCAGCAGTTCCCCGGCTTCTTCGCAGCCTGTTCGCAGGGGGAACACTGGCGACCGCAAGTGTCGCTGGCTGGCTTTACTTCCCCGTCCCCTGGGCCACGACCCATACCGGAATTGTAGAGCTCAACCAGCGAACCACCGTCCGGGCCGAAACCGCTGGTTTTGTAAAAGCGATTTATGTCGACCTCGGCGATGAAGTCACCGCTGGTCAACTCTTGCTGCAGCTTCAGGATGATGACCTCAAAGCTCAGTCTCAACAGCTTTCGGCTCAAATCGAACGGGCCAAACTGATCGGCCGCATTCATCGCCAGAAGAAGGACTTCGCCAAAGAGCAGGCTGTCCTCGAGGAAAGCCAAGCACTCTTCTCTCAGCTCCGTAGCCTGCAAGATCGGCAAGCCAGCTTAGCCATCCATGCCCCACATGCCGGCCGAATCATTATTCGAAATCCGGATGACAAACTGGGAACTTACATTCAGGCCGGGGACGAACTCTTGCATGTCGCCACCCCTGCCGATCAAGAAGTCTTGGTCGCAATTCCCCAACGCGACCTGCCAGCACTCACCAGCCTCGAGCACCGTACCGTCTCCATTCGTCCCCACGGCTTACTTTTGCCACTGCAGGGCCAAATTGAATCAATTGACCCGCACGCGTCCCTCACACCAATTCACGACGCTCTCACCGCCCCCCACGGCGGCCCAATCCCCGTTGAAGCGATCAGCGACCCCCAGTCCCAATCCCCCCGGCTCCAAACCACCACCCCTTACTTTCGCCTGAACGTCACCCTTGCCAAATCCCAGTTGGCCAATTCCCCTTGCACCGCAGCCCCCTCTCTCATGCCAGGCCAGCTCGTCACTGTCACTTTGCAAACCAATCACGAATCCCTCGCCCGCTACATTTCGCGCCACTGGCAATCCTGGCACCAATCCCTATCCCCCACCCCCTAGCCCAGGTTGTTCTTCAGCGCATCATCTGTCAGCCCTAGCGCGCTAGCGTGCGGTTTCGTCGTCGCCCGATAGGCCTATTTATTCGAGTTCGTCCAGTTTTTTGCCAACACGTTGCAGCAGCTCTGAAACCAAGCAGTTAACCCAATCTTGTGACCCTAAATGAATAAACACAGACCGGCCCTCTCGGATCTTTTCTTCTTTCTTTCTCCATAATCCATCATCTTTCATCCGTTATCTCTTTGCCCTTTATCTTCCCCCTCTGAGTCGCGGATCTGACGCATCCCGAAGCGTCTCCCCCACAATGTTGTAAGCAGTAATTGTTAGAAAGATCGCCAGTCCCGGAAACTGAATCAGCCACGGCGCCCGGAACAAGTTCTCTCGTCCGTTTGCAAGAATCGCTCCCCACGAAGGAGTCGGCGAGCTAATCCCCAGTCCCAGAAACGACAGACCACTCTCTGTCAAAATCGCCCCAGCCACGCCAAACGTGGCTGAGACCAGCACAGGCGCGAGGGCGTTCGGCAGCACGTGCCCAAAGATAAGCCGCGTCGAGCTATAACCAAGTGCTCGTCCTGCCAGCACAAACTCTTGGTCAACCAAACGCAAAAATTCCCCTCGCACCAATCTCGCAATCCCCGTCCAGCTCGTTATCCCAATCACAACCATGATGCTGTACAGGCTGCTGCGCTCCATGAACGCTACGATTGTCAGAATCAAAAAGAAGGCCGGAAAGCAAATCACCACTTCAATCAATCGCGAAATGAGCAGATCGACCCAGCCTCTGAAGTATCCCGCAATCGACCCAATGATGATTCCCAGCACCACATAAATCGCAACCGCAACAATCCCCACTGAGAGGCTAACTCGTCCACCCCAGATCATTCTGCACAGCACGTCACGCCCAATCTCATCCGTCCCCAGCCAATGCACTCCATCCCATCGGCTTCTCGCAACCTTCGGCGTTTCCTTAGTTGTCAGATACGGCCGCTGCGACTTCGCTTCCAGTTGATCTTCATCCAGCCCAAACGGAATCGCCGGCCACACCACCTGCTTAAAGATCACCGGCGCCGTCCGTTCCCCCTCGCTTCCTGCCAGCACCCCTTGCTTATAGTTCGTGCGGTCCAGCCGCTCCGGAACAAGCCACCACCAACCCAATGCTGCTAGCGTCGGAATCACGACGACAACCCACCAACTTACTCGAATCTGCGGCTGAACAACTGCCGGCAATAACCGCAGCCCAATCAGCCCCAGTCCCAGCACATTCGCCGTCATGAACCACAAATCGGTCGGCGACAGCGATGCCAACACAGGCCACTTCGTCACCTCACCCAGTTCAATCCTGTCTGGCGAAAACTGAACGCGAAACTCCTTCTGCAGTTCTTTAAGCGCTGCCGCATCGAGTGTTCCCCCCGCCTGGCTCGCTCCCCTCAGTCGTCCAGCAAACTCGTCCCACTTCGTCAAATCTGCGTCGACTAACAGCTCGCGCAACCGATCCATCTGTGGGGGAAGATTCTCGCGAAGCTGACCAATCTGCTGACTAACATCAGCCGCATCGGGCTTCTTGGCCGCAAAATCAGCGAGCTGGCCAATCACGCTCCGCATCGTGCGGCTTGTTTCCTGGTACTCGAATCGATTCGTCCCCACAAAATAAAAGGGCCGATCGTTCGCCAGAAACGGCGCGAATACACTAACGGTAATAAAGAACAGGATCAGCCCAGCCGCTAGCATCGCCAGCGGTCGACGCCGAAAGCTTTGCCAGACCAGTTCACTCTGGCTCTGCTCACGCTTCCCCGGCTTCTTCGCTACCACAGCCGCCACGCCACTCACTGGTACCCCATTTCTGGCAATCAATGTCTTCACCAAACCAACTACGATAGTGACTCACGCAGTTGAGGTCTTATTTTTGTGTGCCACTGGCTTCGTCAGTGTCTTGATATCAACAACGTCCCGTTTCAACGGCCTCGTACCGTACGGCGAGCCGCACCACAACGGTAACCCCTCTTCTCCCCCTCAACCCTCAACCCTCAACCACTACTGCCCATCCTCAAACGTCACGCGGGGATTTACCAGCACATACATCACGTCCGAAATCAAAATCCCGACCAGCGTCAGCACGGCGCTAAGCATCAGCGTCGTCATCACCAGGTCATACTCACGCCTTAACACACTGTCGTAAGTCAGCCAGCCCATCCCATGAATGTTGAAAATCACTTCAATAATCACGCTTCCCCCCACCAGAAACGGTAGCAGCGAAGCAAACAACGTTATGATCGGAAACAAACTGTTCCTCAGGGCATGAACAAAGATCACCCGCGACGGGGGGCAACCCTTGGCATATGCGGTGCGAATATAGTCTTGCCGAATCACTTCCAGCATCCCCGCCCGCATTTGCCTGCTGATATAGGCGAGTCCACTGTAAGCCTGACACAGCACTGGCAAAAAAATGTGCTGCAGGTAGTCGACAAATCGCCCCCACATCGAAAACTCAGCCGCGTTATCCGAGCTCAGTCCCAGAATCGGCACTCCGTACGGTGCCAGCCACATTCGCAATAGCTCCGCCGCCCAGAACGTCGGCAGGCTATACAGCAAAAACAGCCCCAGCGTAATGATCTGGTCGGTCCATGTCCGGGGAGCAACCGCGCTCAAAATTCCCAGCGGTACTGCAGTGGCGTAAATCAAGATGAACACAATCAGGTTCATCAACAGCGTGACTCGAATCGCATCCCATAGCTCGGGCCAGATCGATTTCCCTGTCTGAAAGAAAATCATCTCCCCCATCGCGACCCGCTGCAGATAGTAGAAAAACTGCGAGTACAGGGGCTTATCGAAGTGATACTTCTCCCGAAACTTTTTCTCTGCGGCCTCTGTCCCGCGCTCGGCATTCACCCCGGCGACAGCTTGGCTCGACCCGCCAAACTTCTGCGACGCCGGATCACCCGGCGCCAGCCGAATCACCAAAAACGAGACCACCAATATCCCCAACAACGTCGGGACCATGATCAAGACTCGTTTCAACAAATAATTGAGCACCGCTCGCTACATCCTTTTTTCTATCAGCTCATCTCTTCATTCCGGGTGCCACTGGCTCCGCCAGTGCCTTCTCCGTTTTCCCCCGCTCTGTCTCCTCTTCTCCATCACCCTTAATCTTTTATCTCTAGTCATTCGGCCCCCACATACCACTCCGTCAAGTCATACCCCGGCCGCAGCTTATACCACTTCACCCCGCGATACTTCTGGTTGTAGATTCCGAAGTCTTTCACGCAGTACAAAAACATATAGGGCTGCTCGGCATCCAGCAGCCGATGGAACGCCCGATGCAGTTCTAAACGCTTCGGCTCATCCAGCGTCAGCCGGATTTGTTCAATCAATAAGTCAGCCTTTTCGTTAGCAAACGAAATCGCATTACTTCCTCGCGCTTCAGGCTTCGCCCCCGAGCTATGCCAAATCTGAAATGGGTCCGCTTCAACGTTCGAAGCCCAGCTCAACGTCACAACGTCAAACTTCTTCGATCTCACGTTCTCAATAAAGCTAGCCCACTCCAACGAGCGGACCTGCAGGTCGATCCCGACCGTCTTGAGCGACTTCTGAAATAACTCCACTCGTTCAAGCGCGACCTTGTTACCTTGCGGTAACTGAATCCCAATCTCGAACTTCTCTCCACCCTTATCAAGAAAGCCGTCGTTATCACTGTCGATCCATCCCGCGTCCGAGAGCAGTTCCCGCGCGACATCGGGCGCATAACCAATCGGTGCGACCGAGTGATCATACGCCGTCCCGAAGATGTACTGGCTCCCCGAAACGATCGCCCCTTCGTTGTATAGCTTCTTCTTCAAGAAGTCTTCTTTATCAAATAGGAGCGCCAGCGCTATCCTCACCCGCCGATCCTGAAATTTCGGGTTATTGAGGTTCCACCCGAAGTAGTTAAACATAGGGGTAAACCACGAACTCTTGACGTGGTTGGCCTTGAACTCATCCGGAAGCGTCGCGTAATCCTCATGGTACTGCTCCGGGGTGAGTTGAGGGCAAAAATCCAATTGCCCTGCCCGTAGCGCCTGAAACGCTGACACATTATCTGGAATAAAGCGGAAGATAATCTTGTCGAGGTGTCCCCCCTTCGCGGGATTCCAATAGTTTTTGTTCCGATCTAGCGTCAGCCGATCATTTCGCAG
>JAIXVG010000548.1 GCA_027483145.1 Planctomyces sp. | reverse complement strand
TTCAGCAGCTCGAAGTTTGGCCTTGTTGAAAAGTTGTTCGGTCAGTTGCAGATGAACTTCATGCATAGTTCTCTCCAGTAGGAATCTACTCTATAGAATCCTACTCAAACCGTTGACAGAAGTCACAGTGTTTTCGCTACGTCCGGTCGAAATCGTCGCCGACGGCTCAACTCAGTTGTCCATCCAGCGGTTCCGCCAGATTGCGACTTCGGAACCTAATTCTCTCCCTGCTGGGAAGAGAATTAGGTTCCCGGATGCAATCTCTGCATGGAAGAGCTTGTAATCCCAGAACGTTTCCGAGCGACTGATCCAGAACCGCAGCAACCCGCTGGAAAAGGTCACTCTTCTCTGGCCGGCTTGGTTCCTGCGTCTTGGCCCTCTTCTTGCTCATATCGGCTCAGCGTCAATGCGGAAGGCAGGGCTCTCGAAGTTTTGCTGCTCGTTGTTTTCCACACCATCGCGCAAGCTTCGAACAGAGCGAAGCTCAACCAGCATACCCGCCACTACCCCCTTAGCTTCCCCTGCACATACCCCACCACCTCATTCATCGGCAGTCGAATCTGTTCCAGCGTATCTCGGTCGCGCACGGTCACCGTCCCGGCCGTCATGGTTTCGCCATCAATCGTCACGCAATACGGCGTCCCAATTTCGTCCATCCGGCGATAGCGGCGTCCAATGGCCGCCTGTTGATCAAACGCGGCCGCGATGCCCGCTTGCTTCAAATCACGGTATAGCTCAGCCGCCTTCTCGGGCATTCCTTCTTTCTTAATCAGCGGGAAGACTGCCACCTTAATCGGCGCTAAGCGTGGATGCAGCCGCAGCACCACTCGCGATTGCATGACCCCTTTTTCGTCAGGCTGCTCGTCTTCGTAATAGGCTTCACACAAGAAGGCGAGCGTGGCCCGGTCGCAACCGGCTGCCGGTTCAATCACGTGCGGAATAAACCGCTCGCGAGTCTGATCGTCAAAGTAAGAAAGATCTTTGCCAGACCCGGCATACTTCGGCTTACCATCAGCCCCCTGCTCGACCACCAGCGACTCTCCCTCCTTCTTCAGCTTTCCTTCACTGTGCGACCGTAAGTCAAAGTCACCCCGGTGAGCAACCCCTTCCAACTCGCCATACTCCCCTGGTCCCAGGAACGGAAACGCATACTCGAGGTCAGCCGTCCCCACCGAATAGTGGGCCAGCTCTTCTTTGGCATGTTCGCGAAGTATCAGATTCGCTTTGCTGATCCCCAGGTTGATGTACCAGTTGTACCGGCGATCGCGCCAGTACTGATACCAGGCCAGCGAGTGACTGGGATGGCAGAAGAACTCCATCTCCATCTGCTCAAACTCGCGCGAACGAAACGTAAAGTTGCGTGGTGTAATCTCGTTGCGAAAGCTCTTGCCAATCTGCGCAATCCCAAACGGAATCTTCACCCGTGAGCTGTCGCACACGTTCTTAAAGTTGACGAACATTCCCTGTGCCGTTTCGGGCCGCAGAAAGGCCGCATCCGCTTCAGTCCCCATCGCCCCCAGCGTCGTCTTAAACATCAGGTTGAATTCGCGTGGGTCGGTTAGCTGGCAGCTATCGTGCTCACCCGGGCATTTCGATGGCTTTTGCGGGCATTGCGACGACTGGATATGGTCAGCCCGAAATCGCGACTTGCAAGCCCGGCAATCGACCATCATGTCGCAAAACAGGTCGTAATGCCCAGACACCTTCCACACCTGCGGATGCATAATAATCGAGGTCTCAACACCCGTCATATCAAACGTCGAGGGGGCGCCTGGCTGCACGGTCAACTCATCGTGCAGCGTAATCATGTCGGCCCACCAGGCCTGTCGCACGTTCCGCTTCAGCTCAACCCCAAGTGGTCCATAGTCCCAGAAGCCATTGCTCCCTCCGTAAATTTCAGACGACTGAAAGATGAAGCCGCGACGTTTGCAAAGCCCTACAATCTTGTCCATGCGGCTTTCGACAGCCATGTCGGTAGTTCCTTAGCGAGAATAAGTTAACAGTGATCTGGAGTGATCAGTGAAAATGGGGATAGCGAAAACGAACGATTGAAACGGCAAAGTCCTTCCCAGAACGCAGTTGGGGAGGCGTAAGCTCCACTAGCTTAACCAATTACGGGCAGGCTGACGAGAAACCAGCCCCGCCGATCAACCGCTTCATTGTCTTGCCCGCAAAAAGAACCTTCTAGGCCCTTTCTCTGGGTGCCATTGGCTCTGCCAGTGTCTTCTAAACGGTCACTGCCAAACCACTTGCGGCAGATCGATTGCAGCGAATGGTGCCCCAAATCGGTGGCTGAGGTCGAGTCTTCGAGCCCCCAGTCTTCACTCATCCGGCCGAACAACCAGTATCAACTCTCGACCCAACCAAAGAACACCAGCAACTTCGGCGACTGTCATCAAACCGTTATCTCCCCCGTCTCCGGGTGAAAGACCGGAACCAGCGAAAACAGGTTCAGGCTAGCCGCCCTCTCAATCTGCTTGGTAAACCCCAGCCGAGTGCAGTTCCGTCCCCCAAAACTGCGGCTGACCGCCCCCAGCAGTCCCTCTGTGCTATTGAGTGCCTGCCGATATGCACTCACCGCCAACCCCAACTGGTCGTCCGTTTCTTCCCCTTCCTGGTAACTGTTCTGTTTAAACAACTCGTGGGCTACCGCCCCCGCAGCCAAGCAGTCTTCCAGCGATATCTGCCCCATTGTCCCGGCACAAACCAGGTGAATCGGCCGCGTCTCCCGGCTCAATTGTTCAACGAGTGCCGACAAATTCACAAACGCCCCCACATAGACCACGTCCGCCGCGCGGCAGTGCAACATGGCTTTGGTCCCGTTGCTGGTTGTGAAGACCACCGTTCGGCCGGCAACAACTTCGGGAGTGTAGGCAAACGGGTTGTTGTCGAGGTCAAATCCGGGGATCAGCAGTCCCCGTCGTTCCCCCCCGGTGACAGCACCCGCCCGACCATCGGCCAGCGGGGCCGCTTTCCTTGCCAGCTCCATCGCCGTCTGCTCATCCAGCGTTGGGATCACCTTACTGGCCCCAGCCGCCATAGCATGCACGATCGTGGTCGTAGCACGCAGGATGTCAAAGACCACCGCCACACCCCCGGCAACAGTTTCTTCAGTGACGAGAGCGGGCAGAAGATGAGCAAAGATTTTGGACATGAGTTCGAGGATAGGCCTTCAGATCGTCTTGTTCAACCTCGCTCCGCCGATAGAGCACGCTTAGGGAAATGAACGATTTTATTGACTACTTGGTTAGCAACCGCTGCTGAGACTTCTGGCAACCGGGTATGCGAGAGCGCAGCCAGGCAGAGATAAACGAGTCTCTTCTCGGAATAGGTGATCCCAAATCAGTGAGCCACTTCGCCAAAAGGCAACCCATAAAACGCCTTGGATTTACGGTGTATTCCCCAATGTCAAGGACTGTGTTGGCTTCGTCGCATTCAATTTTTCTAGTGGCCTATAGGGTTGTCCCCTAGCTTCCGGCACAGGACATGCAAACGAGTGCATGTACCGTTGTGTGATATTCTTCGACCTTGGTTCGCACCAAAAAAGTATATCACCGGCTTTAACCGGGAAGATTTCTACGACCAAGGCCAGAGTAGACATGACTAAAAAGAAGTTGATTGGATCGCCAAAGTCCGTTTGTTGTGTGGCCGCACTTCTCTTAACAATTGGGTTAATTCCCGGCTGCTCTGGTGCTACCGCCGCCCCGGCCCCTGAACTCTACCCCGTTTCAGGCGAAGTCCTTCTCGATGGCGAGCCAGCTGCAGGCGTGGTTGTGACTTTTGTCCCCAGTGGGGACACCAAAGGCCAGTCGTCGTTCGCTATCAGCGAAGGGGACGGTACGTTTCGCCTTCGTTACATCGACGGTCATGACGGTTGCCCGGCCGGAAGTTATCAGGCCATTTTTTCAAAAATGCAAACCCCGGACGGTTCGCCAATTCCCGAAGGAATGACAGCCATGGATGTGGGTGCCCGTGATGTCATTCCCGCCCGGTACAAGGCACTTACCAATCCAACTTTTGCCATCTCTGTCACCGAAGGTGGTAAGTCGGATGTCAAGTTTGAACTGAAGTCGAAGTAGCCTCTCGATTTTCGAGGGTTATGTTTTCGTTTGAATTTCTTTTTTTTGAAGGATTCTCGATGAGCAGACAGAAGCGACTTGGTTTTACGCTGATTGAACTGCTAGTGGTCATTGCCATTATCGCAGTTCTGATCGCCCTGCTGTTGCCGGCAGTGCAACAGGCCCGCGAAGCAGCCCGCCGCACGCAGTGCAAGAACAATCTCAAGCAATTGGGTTTGGCACTGCACAATTATCACGACACATTCAAGGTGTTCCCGTTTTCGACATTGCAGCCCAGTTGGGTTGGTAGCGGTCAGATCAAGAATACCCGGGGCTTCTGCATGCTCTTGCCGTATTTTGATCAGGCCCCCTTGTACAACTCGATTGATTTCAACATCGCGATGTCGGCCAGCAATAACGGAATCGGAACAGGCACCATCGTGGGGACTGTTGCCAGTAGCGCCAATGAGCGGGCCGCCGCAACGACTCTTGTCGCGTTGCTATGCCCATCAGACCCGGGGCCAGCGAAGGAGACCGATCAATCGGCAACCTATAACATTACTGCCGACTCCCACACCCGTGGATTTTATGGGGCCAACACCAGCTACGACTTTGTGGTTGGTAATGCGGGTTTCGGCGGTATTTGGTCTCAGCTTGCCAGTTCTGACAGGGCCATGTTTGGGATCAATTCCGCTGCTTCAATGCGTGACCTGAGTGATGGGACAAGCAACGTGGTCGCCATTTCTGAGACAACCTTGGATGTCGTCGAT
>JAIXVG010000040.1 GCA_027483145.1 Planctomyces sp. | reverse complement strand
CGACCGCCAGCCGATTTTCGTAGCGCTCGGCCTGCCGCCGATAAAGCTCTATCTCACCGACGCGATTTTCGATGACGTTGTTGGATTTATCTGTTTGCATGACGCCAACACGCTCGGGATCCCCCTTTAACAGCACTGCCAGCCGCTCTTTGAATGAGAGCTTGGACGAGGCGTTGTAGAGGTCGTTTACCGCTTTGCGGAACTTGGTGATGGTCTCGTCCTCGGTCCCATCGACGGGTGCCATGGCGAGAAGCTTGTCTCGCTCGCTGGCCAGAAGGTGCTGTTGGCCGCCGACCCGTAATTGCTTTTTGGCTTCGTCGAATGTGACGATGTCCTTGAACGGAGCCAGGTTAACCCCTGCGGGGAGTGTAGCCAGGGGCACGACAAACGCTTCGCTTCCTTCGAGAAGCCGGGTTAATTGCTCGCGAACGGTTCCGCGGCCTTTGGGTCCTGCTTCATCGACGTTGGGATAGTGGGCGAGAAACCGATCGCGCCAGTCGTCCCACTTGGCTGAGACAAGATCGTAGTTGAGCCAATTAAGGTCGCTTGGGTCGCCAATCAGTTCCCTGAAGACAGGCCGCAATGGACCGGTGGCGTTTTTCAGATAGCCTTCGGCTGACCAGGGTTGGGACTTCGACTGGGTGTCGATCTTCCACCATCCTTCATACAGGAGGTGCCAGCCAATCGACATGCGCAAGGTGACCAGCAGAACGCAGGCGATGATCGCCAGCTTCCGGTCTGAGCCAGCCTCTGTTTGGGGCATCCCACTCACTCAACCAGTCCTTCCGAAAGGCATGCTGCCGCGACAAACATTTTGGCTGGCAGGCGATATCAAGGTGACGAGATCCCTGAAGCAACACGGCGAAGACGGTGCTACAGAAGAGACCTAAACAAGCATAAACAATTGAATGGAAAACGCTTACATCGATTGAACGTCGATGTTTTCGGCCGGGAAAAGAGTGAAAGCCTCCAGGTTTTTAGTCACAACCCGGGTCCTTCGACCACTGTCCGCAGGTAAAACGAAGAGGGCACCGACCCCTAGAGTATCGCAACAGGTGAGGCTCTTTTCGACCCCGAGGACAAAAAATGCGGTCGACAAGGCATCAGACATCGCCGCCGTCGGCGCAACCACACTGACCCCTAAAAGATGGTCAACCGGCCAGCCGGTACGAGGGTCGAGAATATGCCCATAGCGCTTCCCACCGTGCCGAAACCACTGAACGCTCGTCCCGCTCGTCGACAGAGCCGCATCCTTCAGCACAAGGGTCCCCAATAGTTCTTCTCCGAAGAGGGGATTGCGAATTCCGACCGGCCAGCCAGCATGGCCCGCATGCTGACCGCGGACGAGAAGACTGCTTTTGCCGCCGTGAATTAGCCAGTCGTTGACCCCGGCAGCAAGCATCACATCGGCCAATCGATCGACCGCATAGCCTTTGCCGATTGCTCCCAGATTGATCTCGACCCCTGGCATGGTGAACCAGACGCTGGCAGATGGTTGGTCTAGTACGACTCGCTCCATCCCGACAGCTCGGCGAGTTATATCAATCTCCTCTGATGTTGGAACACGTTCGGCCTGACGACACTCGCGCCATAATTGAATGAGTGGCCCGGCGGTGATATCGAAGGCGTTGTCGGTCGCCAGGGCCAAACGCTGTGCCTCAGCCAACAGGGTAAACAAACCAGTTTCGACCGGTACGTGACCTAGTGACCCACGCTGATTGAGGAGGCTGACTTCGGAATCGGCTCGGTAATACGAGAGTTGCTGTTCCAGATCATGAACCAGCGACAAAGCCTCTGATGCGGCGGTCAATTGGCAAGCTGGACCATCGGGATTGAGGATGACATCAAAGTGGCAGGCCATGGCTGTAGTTTGCAGCAATAGCGTTGGCCCGCGACCGGGGACGATTGCCTCTTGAGGAACCAGCCCGTCGGCGAGGCGATCCTGCAGGTCTTCTGCCTGTCGGGCGAGTGATCGGCCGGTTAAGAAGTCCCGCCGCGAGTCCCCGGACATCGTGACATCACCTTAAGGGTGGGATGGTGTTGTGAGGTAGGGCGATGGGTGAGTGGGAATCGAACAGGTGGAAAGGACTAAGGGGAGAACCCTGGGGTTTGCACCCCAGGCTCGCCTGATGCATGGGGTTGCAGACAAATAGGAATACATCTGCCGGAAACAATGACATCAGGCGGGGGTGGTGAAGCCGTTCATATAGGGGATGGCCAGGGCCGACTGTTGAATCTGGCTTTCCCCTTCGAGCAACTGTGCCAGAAAGTCCCAGCGTCCGGTAACCAGCGACGACCGGGCACTTTCCAGAATGGTTACGGGTATGGTGTGGCTACCGGCCCGCACTGCTTTTGCTTCGAGATCGATGGTGACCCATAGATCGGGATCTCCAGCGACTAAGTTGGAGAGGCTTTCCAGGTCGGCCCGGGAGGCACAAACACAGGGGACACCCAGGGTGGTGCAGTTTCCAAAGAAAATCTCGGCGAATGACTCGGCAATGATCCCTTTGATTCCCCAGCGAATGAGGGCCTGCGGGGCGTGCTCTCTGCTGGAACCACAACCGAAGTTGCGGCCGGAAATCAGGACCGATGCCTGCCGATACTTCGGGGCATCGAACGGATGCTGGGAATCCTGCTTGCGATCATCTTCGAACGCATGTGCACCCAATCCATCGAACGTGACACATCGCAGATAACGCGCGGGGATGATCCGATCGGTATCGATGTCATCGATCAACAGGGGGAGACCGGTACCGGTTACTTCAGTTACTTTTTGCATGAACCGTCTCAACTCTCTTCCAGGAACTTCGCTGGGTTTTTGCGTTACCGCCAAGAATTCGGGTCGTGTGCCACTGGCTCGGCCAGTGCCGTCGTTTGGATACTCAGTTTGTATCGCAGGGGCACGATCGGGTCTCATCGAATCAAGACACTGGCAGAGCCAGTGGCACACCAAAACAAGACCTTATTTCCATCTGCGTGAGATAGGACACTAGGCCAGTTCTCGAACGTCGCTGACACGGCCGGCGACGGCGGCGGCAACGACCATTGCGGGACTCATTAACAATGTGCGGCCGGTAGGACTTCCCTGCCGGCCTTTGAAATTGCGATTGCTCGATGAGGCACAGACTTCACGCCCCTTGAGCTTGTCGGGATTCATGGCGAGACACATCGAGCAGCCTGCTTCGCGCCATTCAAAGCCTGCTTCCTCGAAAATTTGATCTAGCCCTTCAGCCATCGCCTGTTTGCGAACCTGCTGCGAGCCGGGGACGACAAGGGCTTTGACCCCTGCTGCGACCTTGCGACCTTTTACGATCGAGGCGGCCTCGCGCAAATCAGAGATGCGGCCGTTGGTACAAGAACCAATGAATGCGACATCGATCTTGATACCCTTGATCGGCTGCGATTCCTTTAACTCCATGAAATCGAACGCTTCACGAATCCCTTTTTGATCTTCGGGGGCGAAGCTGCCGACAGCAGGCAATTGCTCGGAAATCCCCACCGACTGGGCCGGGTTGATCCCCCAGGTGACGGTTGGCTCGATCTCGGCGGCGTCGAAGGTGACCACGTCATCGAACTGCGCATCGGGGCCGCTCGCAAGGCTGAGCCACCATGCGGCTGCCCGATCGAAATCGGCTCCTTGCGGGGCGAATGGTTTGCCGCGGACGTAGTCGACCGTTGTCTGATCGGGATTGATGTATCCGCAGCGGGCCCCCCCCTCGATGCTCATATTGCAGACAGTCATGCGTTCTTCCATCGTCATGCGACTGAAGACTTCGCCAGCGTACTCGTAGGCATACCCGACGCCTCCTTGTACACCCAGCTTGCGAATAATGTGCAGGATCACGTCTTTGGCGTAGACGCCGCGCTTCAATTGGCCGTTGACTACGATTTGTCGAACTTTTGGCTTGCCGAGGGCCATCGTCTGAGTGGCGAGAACATCGGCAACCTGACTGGTGCCGATTCCGATTGCAATCGAGCCAAACGCCCCGTGGGTGCTGGTATGGCTATCGCCACAGACGATTGTCATTCCAGGCTGAGTTAAGCCCTGCTCTGGGCCGACGATATGGACGATTCCCTGTCGGTCGTCGGAGATGTTGAAAAGTCGCACTCCGAACTCGCGGCAATTCTTTTCGATGGCCGACATCATCTCTTCGGCTTGCGTATCGGCAAATGGCCGCAATTGGTTGTCGGTTGGGACAATGTGATCGACGGTCGCCAGTGTTCGCTCGGGGTACATCACCTTCAGGTTGCGGTCGCGCAAAATCGCAAAGGCTTGCGGACTGGTCACCTCATGAATCAGGTGGAGCCCAATAAAGAGTTGGGTCTGCCCCGACTCGAGCGTACGAACCGTGTGGAGGTCCCACACCTTGTTGAACAAATTTCTGCGATCTGACATTTCAAACCTGGAATTGATCGGGCCTGGAGGTCGTCGAACAGGTCGAGAAACCGACCGACGACGAAGATGGGGCGATCGATGGCCCCCGGGGAACAATTGTAACGAACAGTCGACCCAGTTCGCTGGAGACTGGTTCAGGATATCCGGGGAATGACTGCAATTCGAGACTTCGACTCGACCCATTCGGCACCTCCGGAACGATTACCGGAAAACCGAAGCCTGTTTTGGCTTGAACAGCAGGCTGTGGAACGGGTTGCGGTGGCGAGGTGAAATTGGAGGGCGGATGACCTCGTTCTGCCGACGTTGTGCGTTGCAAACTGTTTCTGTTAAATGCTTTACAATACGAACTCCGAGACCGTACCGTTTTTACAGAGGGGTTGATGGTTGATAGATTTAACTGAATAAATGACTGCGGGCTGAGTAACTCGCGGGAGGGGATGCAGCTGCTTTTTGCGGCCGCGCAGCCCGGCCAGACGATGGCCGGGCCACCCGAAGAATCACTGTTTGCGATCAATAAACGGGTAAGCGGCATGTTGAGTGGACATTCCCGACCTCAATCGGGGCCAATCGGTTGCGTTGGGCCACTCGTACCTCATATAACTTTAGCCAGTCCGGTTCCCGGGGAATTGGCCCCGCGAACGCCGCCCGATGCGACGCCACGCCTTTTTGTGCGTGCCCCGGTCTTCGTAACCCGTTTGGTGTACAATGTTTGAGTCAATTTCCCAAGGCCTGCAAGGGGCTTTGTCTGCCATTACTCGTGGCGGCAAGCTCAGCGAAAGCAACATCCGTGATGGGCTGAAGTCCGTCCGGCAGGCGCTGTTGGAAGCTGACGTTGAGTATACAGTTGTCACCGATTTTATTGAACGGGTGACGGAAAAAGCGGTCGGCGACCGGGTGATGAAGTCCCTGCGTCCAGACCAGCAGATCGTCGGGGTGGTGCACGAAGAACTCGTGCAACTGATGGGGCCGGTCGATCACTCGCTGCACCTGCGGCGAGAGACACTCAACAAAATCATGATGTGCGGCCTGCAGGGGAGTGGGAAAACCACGACCTGCGGTAAGCTCGCCAAAATGCTTTCGGCTGATGGCTGGAAGGTGCTGCTGGTTGCGGCCGACTTGCAGCGACCAGGTGCTGTTGATCAGCTCAAGATCATTGGGGACCAGATTGGGGTTCCGGTCTACTTTGAAGACCCGGCAACGGCTAACCCTGTGAGCGTTTGCCGGAACGGACTGAAAGAAGCGAAGAATCGCGGCGATATTCGCGTGGTAATCTTCGATACCGCGGGCCGGTTGCACGTCGATGACGAGCTGATGAAAGAGCTCGAACAGATCGACAACAAAGTTCAGCCCGACCAGGTGTTGCTAGTCACCGACGCAATGACTGGGCAAGACGCGGTCAAGAGTGCGAAGTCATTCAACGATGCTCTTGAGCTTGATGGGGTGATCCTCACCAAGCTTGATGGGGATACCCGGGGCGGGGCAGCCCTGAGCATCAAGGCGGTGACTGGTGTTCCGATCAAATTCACCGGGGTTGGAGAGCAGCTTGATCGGCTGGCGCTGTTTCACCCCGACCGCATGGCAGGCCGGATTCTGGGGATGGGTGACGTTGTTACCCTCTTCGAAAAGGCTCAGCGGGAATTCGATCAAGACGAAGTGCTCAGGCAGCAAGAGCAGCTTGCGT
>JAIXVG010000164.1 GCA_027483145.1 Planctomyces sp. | reverse complement strand
ATTGAAGTCAAGAAGGCAGGGAGGATTTGAGTTACTGCACCTGGAGTCTGATCACACCAACAGACAGCCATGCAACCATTTGGCGTTGGGCTTTGAATCACAGGAACGTCTGGCTGCAAGCCTGATGGCCGCGTAAACGATTTGCCTTCAGGGCTGCAAGTAATGATGACTATCGATCGTCGAGAAATTGGTGGGCCAGACCCTCGTTGGGGTATCGGACTGCTACGCCGGTTGATCGATCATGTGTGGAACACGCGTCCGGCTGCTGCGGGGTTTGTGAAGCTCAAGAGGCCGCTCGAAATGATCTCGCTGGAAAAGCGGGTCATGCTGAGTGCGACGCCGCTTACACTCGATGCAGCAATTCAATTTCAGCCAATCGAGTCCTCAGCCGGGCAGGATACCGCACAAATTGTGTCTGGGCAGGACTTGACGCTGCATGCACAAAGTGTCACGGCGCAGACGCTGACCGCCAGCAATCAGACCACGCTGGAGCAGTATCGAGCACCGTTTGGTCCAGCCTCGCAGACGGTGGTGCCGATTGAAATTGTGGTGATCGATCGGGGGATTGAGAACCCGGAGCAATTGCGGCGGTGGGTCGATGCTCAGCCAAGTCACGTTGAGCGGTTTGTCGTTGAGATCGATCAAGACGAGGCTGGACTAGCAGCTCTGACTTCGTGGCTGGAACATCATGCAGATCGGCCGGTGGGTGCTATTCACCTGTTGACACACGGTAGCGATGGGGAGATTCGGCTGGGGTCAACGGTGCTGTCGACAGAGACCTGGTCGCAGCATCAAGCAGAGCTGGCAGCCTGGAAGCCCTTTTTATCAGCAGATGCCGATCTGTTGTGGTATGGCTGCGACGTTGCGGAATCGGCTTCGGGAAAGCAACTGCTGGACAACATTGCTAAGACGCTTGATGCGGATGTGGCGGCGTCGACAGATGGAACCGGCTCGCAACGATACGGCGGCGACTGGAATCTTGAGTACACGGCTGGCCAGGTTGAGACGGCGTCGCTGGGTGCAGTGACTGAACCGGCCTGGGACGGATTAATGGCAACGTTTACGGTCACAAACACCAATGACTCGGGGGCTGGATCGCTGCGTCAGGCGATCCTAAACGCAAACGGAAACTCAGTCGCCGATACGATTCGTTTCTCGATCGCTGGTTCGGGGGTTCAACGGATTCAGCTTGCTTCAGCATTGCCAGTCATCACAGGTTCTGTGCTGATTGACGGAACGACGCAGTCGGGATATGCGGGGACGCCGCTCATTGAGATTGACGGGTCTCTTATTAGTGGAGCGCCTGACGGATTGGTGCTGAATGCGGATGACTCGACCATTAAGGGTCTGGCGATTTTTGGCTTTGGAGGCAACGGCGTTGTTTTCGAGTCCAATGCCGGTGGGTTGATTATCAGCAGCTATCTGGGCGTGGACGCAACCGGAGCGGCTGCACCAGGAAACGGCGGCAATGGCGTTTATGTGAACGCTTCGCATGACCTGGTGATTGGAGGGACAACAGCCAGCAACCGGAACGTCATCAGCGGGAACGGCGGAGCTGGAGTGAGGCTGAATGGAAATGGCACGTACGCCGTTTCGATTCTAGGAAACTTCATCGGTACCAACGCTGCGGGAGACTCCGCTCTTGGAAATGGGGCGGGGATACAGATTCTTTCCGGGGCGACCGAGATTCAAATTGGTTCGACGACATCCGGTAGCGGCAACATCATTGCATTTAACGGGGGGGCTGGCGTCGGAATTGACGATGGCAGCTCGATAACCGTTCGTGGAAACTCCATATTTGGCAACACAGGCCAGGGTATTGATATTGGAGACGACGGGGCGGTTTTGGCTAATGACTTTCTCGACCTGGATAGCGGGCCGAATAGCCGACTCAACGTTCCTGGGGTCGATTATGCGATTCAATTGGGAACCCAAATCAGCGTTGGGGGTGTCTACTCTGGAATTCCATTGCAGACATTTACCATTGACGTTTATGCAAATCCCCCAGCAGGCGACGGGCAAGGGAAGGTGTACATTGGTAGCACTACGGTCACTACAACACTGATCGGCACAGCGAACTACAACGTCACAGCATCGGCTACGGTGGTGGCAGGTTCGACTGTTACTGCGACGGCAACAGATAGTAATGGAAGTACTTCTGAGTTCAGCTCTGCCGAGGCGGTATCGCTATTTCAGACAACAAACGAAGTGCGGGTGAACTCATCGACGACTGGGGTTCAGGAACTCACTGCACGGGACCGAGGAAGCCAACACGGCATTGCCGTCGCACCAAATGGCAACTATGTGGTGGTTTACACCAGTGATCCCCAGGATGGGACCGGGTCAAAAATCTACTTCCAGCGATTCTCGCTAGGGGGGACGGCGATTGGCGGCCCGGTAGCGGTTCAAACTACCAACCCCAGCTTCTGGCAGTATTACGGTAGTGTCGACATTGATTCCTCGGGCAACTTTACGATCACCTGGACCAGCAGTGAGCCGGATGGAACGAGTAAGGCCGTTTACGCCCGGCGGTACTCGAGTTCCGGCTCGGCAATCACCGGTCAGATTCTGGTCAACGACACCAGTACCGCCGACCAGCAGAATTCGGTGGTAGCAGTAAAAGATGATGGATCCTTCATTGTGGCGTGGGAAGGAAATGGCCCATCCGATTCGAACGGCATCTTCTTTCGGCGATTCAGTGCGATTGGAACCGCCTTGGATAGTAGCGATCAGTGGGCGGGGCAAACATCATCAGGGACACAACGCGACCCGGCGATCGCACTCCGCCCGGATGGAGTCTTTACGATTGGCTGGGACGATTCAGGTGGCGCGTGGATACGCTCGTTTGACGCTAGCGGCAACGTGGTCTCGGATGCCATTAATGTTGATAGCGACACTCAAGCAGGGAACATGAGTCTGGCCTATTCTCCCGAGGGGGACAAGCTAGTTGTCGTGTGGAGAAATACGGCGACTGGGGACATCTATCAGCGGCTGTTTGATGATAATTGGGATCCACTGACGTCGGCCACGATTGTGAGTGATGTCACGGCCTTTGTACAGAACTCTCCATCGATTGCCTTCT
>JAIXVG010000111.1 GCA_027483145.1 Planctomyces sp. | reverse complement strand
CAGTGTGATAACAAAATAAATAAGGGCAATGGTCAGGAGGCCATACTCGGCTCTCAAGAAGACAACGATCATGATCAGCCGCAGGATATCGCTGCAAAACGAGATTCCGCGCTCGAGGTCGAACCGTCTGAGGCCGAGCAGCACTCCTCCGAACACGCTTCCCGACAACCCAATGAATATGTTGAGGCCAAGAATGAGAATGACCCAGCGGACTTCGGTCAGTTGCGGGTCTTCCCAATTTGAAAGAACGGGAGCCAGCCAGCAAAGCGTCATCGCCCCTAGCAGCGCGATAAGGCCCATCCCCAGATAGATCGATAGCACCAGGGAAACCACTTCGTTGATGCGCTTCGTGTTCCCTTCTGAATGAAACTTGGCCACATACCGGCTGATCGTTTCACCAAACCCGACGTATAGCAGGCTGGCATACCCGGCCAACGAGTTGATGAATACCCATGAGCCGTACTGCTTATCGCCTAAAACATTCAGGACGTAAGGCATTAAAAAGAAGCCCACCAGCATGGCAAATGCGTGCGCACCCCAACTGAATAGCACGTTCCTTTTAACGGTATTGGGCATGGTGATCGGGGGCTGCAGGGTAAAAACGGTTGGGCCGTCTGGTTGGGACACGATTCGACTCTTCCCCAAACATAGCCCACGATTTCACTTGCCGCTTATCACGCAAAACCGGCAGACTCGATACAATTGGCAGAGGTCGTCGCTGGAACGGCCATTGAGATCCCTGGTGTGTCGGCCAGAAGTGTTCTTGCCAGGCGTTTCTGGAGACGCAAGAGCTAGCATGATCGGCGTCTTTACGGCGGATGAAGCTGCCGAGGCCACGCAACGGCAGACCTGCGTGTTACTTTGTGGATTATCTTCCGGACACGGTGACACCATCTGAACTCAATTCGTCCGGCCAGGCGTTCCGTTTCACTTCAATGCATCAGATAACCAACCAGCCAGCCCTATGCCGCAACTCAACCGAGAAGAACTGATCGAGCAGGCCTACTTCTTTCAGGCCTTTCGTGAACGCATAGAAGAGGGATTTCCCTCGCAGGCGATATTGCAAGATATTCGGGAGGAACTGCTGGCCACCACCCGCTTACCGATGGCCATCGACTTTCTGCGGGGCGAGCTAACCCACCAGGGATCGATCAGTCTGGGGATGCAGAAGCTGGCCCACTACTTCACCCCGTTCCAGACGTTCGTCATGTCGAAGTCGGAGGAAGACTCGACTCGCTTCGACCAACTGATCGCCCTCTTGCTGCTGGAACGTGAAGCCGAGTATCGCAGCCAGTCCGCCACTCCAGCGGGGCTGTTCATTTTTCAATTCGAGTCTCTCGCCCGGAATCGCCTGGGCTACGACAAGGGAATGGAAGCGATTGCCGATGACCCGTTCTACCCTGCACCCTGGAAGGCCTGGATCAAAAAGATTCGGTTCTCATTGGGAACCGTCGACTTCGCGAATCTGGTCTATTTAAATTCAGCCACGGCCACCATCGACCGCGATCGGAAAAAAGGGATCTCAACCGGTCCTCGCGGCGCTGGTTCATCTTCGCTGGTGGATTCGACCGAACAATTTGAGCCGGATACCGGGACGCCCGACGAATCAGCCCCATTATTTGGTCCACAGGAAGGGCGTATTGCAAAGGCTAATCGGGGCAAAGACCCCCTCTATTTATTTGCCGCGTTACAGCGGCAACTGAACTACCCGAAGGTCCCACGTCCCAAAAGGGCCTCCGAACGCCAGCTTCCCCCCGAAGCCGAAGCTCGCCTGCAACGGCTCGAGCAGCGAATCCAAATCATCGAAGCCGACGCGTCTGGCAAACTCGATCTGACCCCCTTCTTCAAAAAGCCGCTGCCTGAGGATGAGTAGCAGTCCCCTGCATACCAAGCGCAGGCTCAAGCTTCGGGCTTGGAGCAAAGAGTATTCCTCGCTCCGATTGATTTTTGAAGCCCGTCGGTAATGCATGCTCCATGCCCAACTAAGAAGTGCATCAATGCTGAGGATACTCAAAAGGAGCACTTCGAACCTGACCGAATATCTTCGGATGCATCCGGCTCTCTTCGACAATCGCAGCGGTTTCGAACAAGGAAAAGCGGGTCTTTGGAAAGCTTCTTAACCGGTAGTTAACAGAACGACACCCTCAATGAACCACGAAGGCCTGTGGTCATTGTTTCCCGCGACGCGAAAGTAGCGGTCGCCACCCACGATTGCGTATAGTCTACTTGCATCGCTGTGCAGCGTCGTTGGTAACTGGCTGAGCTTCGAAGGGCAATTCGCCCGACACCCTGGTCGACATCTGCCAATGCTGCCGTGACGTGGCCCCTGCGTACTTTTGTCCCGAGCGAACTATGAATTCTGCGATTGAAACAACTGCTCCCCAAACTCTTCGAACCGAACAGGTTGCAGTCGATGTGCCCCTCGATCGCCGCTTTCCGTTTGGGAAGAATTGGTTAAATTTCTCGAAGAACCTGTCAGAGCAAAGAATTCAGGACTCGGTTGATCAGATCTCGGCTTGGCTTGAAGTGCCCAGCTTAGAAGGGAAGACCTTCCTGGATATTGGTTGCGGCTCAGGCTTGTCGAGTCTGGCTGCCCATCGTTTGGGCGCGCAGGTTCATAGTTTTGATTTCGATCCCAATAGCGTGTTGTGTACGCAAGGCTTGAAAGCAAACTGGCCAGGCGGGACAGCCTCCTGGACGATTGAGCGGGGCTCGGCCCTTGATGAAGATTATCTGAAATCGCTTGGGCTGTTTGACGTGGTCTACTCGTGGGGTGTCTTGCACCACACCGGACAGATGTATCGGGGATTGGATCTGGCTGGGAAACAGGTCAAGCCAGGGGGCCAGTTATTCGTTTCCATTTACAACGACCAGGGATCGGCATCAGTTGTCTGGAAGATGCTCAAAAAGTTTTATGTGTCAACTCCATCGCCTCTCAGACCTCTGATCGTCTTCGCATATGTTCTGTTTTACGTTGTCATTTTTCAGTGGATGCTTTATCGAGTCGCGTTAACAACGCTGGCCACGTGTTACAGAATTCTCACACTGAATAAACCGTGGGAGCCGATCAAGTTTTATCTTCAGGATCTGTTTAGTACCCGAATCGAGCGCGGGATGTCCTGGTGGCACGATGTGATCGACTGGATTGGCGGCTACCCGTTTGAAGTGGCGACTCCGGAAGAGATTTTCGACTTCTATCGCCAACGCGGATTTGACTTGCAGCGGCTGAAGACGGTTCGCGGCGGCCACGGATGCAACCAGTTTGTCTTCCGCAAACGACAAGACTCGAATGCGTGACGTGTGGTATTTGCTGCTTGGCAAAAACTTGACTTAACTCAAGACGAGCTGCCCACAAATCTCACCTCCCCAGCCGTTGCTAGCGGATCACTACGGCGCCACGGGCCTGCGCTGCGACAGCAGATAGGCCATCAGGCTGCCAAAGTCGGTTGGATCGAGCTTGTCGGCCATGCCGGCGGGCATAGGGGACATGGCCAATACCTTGCGCGTTTCAATCTCTGACAGTGGGATGCGGACTTCTTTCGCGTCCTGGTCAATCAGCACCAACTGATCCCCTTCCTCGCGCTGCACTAAACCCGTTAACACTCGGCCATCAGCCAGTTCAATCAACGTCGCTCGGAACGTCGCATCGACATTTCGGCTCGGAAGCATCACATCTTCGAGTAGCCGATCGAGGCCACGCACCCCCAAACCATCGAGTTCCGGACCAACCTTCCCGCCAGTATTTTGCAACCGGTGACAGTTTGCACAATTCTTCTTGAAGGCCTCTTTCCCACGCTCGAGCGTATCGACACTAACCGGCTGAACATGCAGCGACCGGGCGACAATGAACCCCTTCTGCTGAGCCATCTTTTCTAATGCAAGCGTGTCTTCGCTGGGCAGGTTATCGATCTGCCTGGCCAGCCGGGTATCAAAGTCTTCGATCTCGGCTGCCCGCAGTCGCTCTTGAATGAACGTGTCTTGAAGGAGCCCGGGGGCGAGCTTCCCTTGCTCAACCAGTTCAAACAACTTCTTCCCCCCTTGCGGATGACGAACCAGTGCGCGGGCCAGCACTGCGGCCTGCTCGCGTGGAGCCTGGCGAAGCTGATTAGCGACAAACTCCAGCGAATCTTCAGCCCCGGTATCGGCCAGCGCTTCAGCAATCGTCCCCTTCAGCCACTGCGGCAGTGCTTCAGCCTGGAACAAACTACTGGATAACGCCAACCCCTTCGCGCGATCGACAGCGATCAGGCTCTTCATTGCTTCCC
This sequence comes from Planctomyces sp., assembly GCA_027483145.1. Taxonomy (GTDB): domain Bacteria; phylum Planctomycetota; class Planctomycetia; order Planctomycetales; family Planctomycetaceae; genus JAIXVG01. The sequence continues at coordinate 2,755 of JAIXVG010000111.1, read as the reverse complement.
CCTTCTGGTCAGTGGGGAACTGGGGATCATTCACCCACGCTTCCAGCCGGTTCGACATCTCCGTCAAGTTCCAGCGGCGAACAAGTTCACAGATGATTCTGCGATCATCTGGCTGGCCTTCAGACCACATCGCCTCGACCGTTTCACCCGCCAGCCGAAAAAACGAATCAGCAGGACGCTGATTGCGACGAGCCAGCCCAGTATCAAAACCTTGCATCGGCCACCAACGCTCACGCGGCGGAATACGCTGCAAGATAGCCACGACCTGTGAAGTGAGCGACTCGATTTGCTCTGCATGCTGACCCAGGCATTCCAGCACCTCAACCGTCTTGGGAATTGGGCTGCCGCTAGCGAGCGCCATCAATTGCACTAGTGTTCGGGCCGCTTGTGGACCGGGAAGCCCAAGGGCCGCTTCCACTAGCCGTGGCATATCAGGAACCGGTTCGCCATGCTCATCAACCAGCCTGACCGGCGCTGGGCTTTTGGCCAGAACATCGCGGACAGCGATGCGGCAGGTATGGGCCAGAATCCCATCATCAGCGGCAGCCTTAGACCAGGCCGCTATGATCGACTGATAGCTGGCTTGTTGCGGATGCCGGCCACAGGCCTCAACCGCCGCAACGATCACTTGCGAATGAGTATCGGCAAGACCTGCGGTGGCAAGAGCCAGCTCTTCCTGCGACCAGACTCCTCGGTTACCCAGAATTCGAAGTGCATGGGCACGCACCTGCGGCGCCGCGTGATGAAGAGCCTTATCAAGCTGCAACACCGAGAGACCTGTCGTTCGCTCCAGCACATACAAAGCATGGGCAACGGCCGTGGTTTCAGATGCTGGATTGGCAATCAGCCGATCGAGTGGCTGAGCGACCGCTGAACCAAACCGGGTGACTAACTCGTGCGTGGCCATCGTTCGCAGGGGCAAACTGGCCGAACTGAGCATGGTGATTAGCTCGTCCATTGATTGCTCATTCAGTGGCTTGAATGACCTGGCTGGTATGGTTCCGTCGCCGGTGTACCGAATTCGCCAGATGCGGCCCTTTGAGCGATCTCGCCTCGGATGATCGAGAGGGACTTCGTAGTGGCCGATCATGCAGTTGTAAAAGTCGGCAATATATAACGCTCCGTCAGGCCCAAGCTGGACATCAACGGGCCGAAACCAGGGATCATCGCAAGAGATGAAATCGGGTTGCCAAATGGCCTGATAGGTCGCTCCGTGGTTATCAAGACGATCGCGGTTAATTCGCCCAGTGACAGGATTGCCAATGAACAGGTTCTGACGATACTCGGCTGGAAATTGATCATCAGCATAGTAAGCAATTCCCGAAATCCCGGTCGACTCGTGCGAGTGGTTCAATAGCTCGGGGCCATAACCCAATCCATCATGCGGCTTACCAAAGCTGGGATAGTAGCCGCCCCGAACGAGTTGATAAGCAGGCCGCGAATGGCAGTCGGATGTAAAGACATGACCCCATTCATCGAAGCACATCCCGAAAGGATTGACCTGGCCGTGGGTGTAGTACTCGATGTGAGTCCCATCGGGCCTTAAGCGATAGGTGTTCCCTGATTGCAGCGAAATGGCTGGCCCGCTAGTGCCAGTCACGGTCGACTCGTTAGCGAATCCGTGACAGCCATAGACCCAGCCATCGATCCACCAATTAAGCGAGCTGCACATCCCGTGGGTATCACGAAACCCGAAGCTGCGATACAGCTCTTCCCGCGTATCAGCCGCGCCGTCGCCATTCGTATCAGTAAAGCGATACAAAGTTGGAATGCTGTAACCCAGAACCCCGTGACCGACCGGGGTGACGCCGATTGGGATATTAAGGCCCGCGGCATACGTGGTTACTTTGTCAGGCGCACCATCACCATTTGTATCGATAATCCGCTTAATCGTATCGCGCGGCGTCACTCCTTCGGCGGCGGCCCAGGGGTACTCGATTGATTGCGTCACATACAGCGACCCGTCGCGATCGAACTTCATGTTGATCGGCTTCTGAACCTCCGGCTCTGAGGCAACCAGCTCGATCACAAATCCGGGTGGCAACCGAAACAGTTGCTGCTGTTCAGACGGAGAGAGTGCTTCAGTCTCGGCGACCAGCGCTGGATCAGCTTGGACCGGAGCTGGCGTCGCGCAAACAAGAGCAGTGAGCAAAGTGAGGAATGCGAAAAGTCGACCGGAAAAATGCTGCGTGTGCATTGGAGTCTGGCCTAAGGGAAGATTGTGAATGTGGGATGGGGCGACTGAACGGCGTAGACCGATGTCAGCAACCGACTATGGTGAAATGATTTACGAGTAATTGGCAGTGAACTTTGCCGACGATTGTCAGTTACAGGAGTGTAGCTGGAAACGGGGGCAAATCCCACTGCGGACACGCTTTGCGACGAACCTGCTCGGGGAGCGTTGATCCGGGTACATGAGTTCAAACGGTGCGGCGCACCTCAGGCTACAAGACGATTGGTCATTCATAGCGATGTGGTCTCCTCTACCCTATCTGGCGGGGTTGCGCGAGGAGGTGATTTTTTTTGCTGTGGGTTGTTCAATGGGACTGACAGAATTGCTGGCGGATAGTAGGGTCTGTGTGGTGGGCAATGGAACGATTCAGGAGATGAAAGTTGTTGGCGGGATTGGGGTTAAATTAGAAGGCGACTTGTAGGGGAAACGAGGCGGAATTGTTGAGAAGAAGTGGAAAAGATTTCTAAGGCCCACGCTGGTTCAGCGGTCGGAGAGAGTAGCCTGGGCAACTCACGCTGGTAT
>JAIXVG010000246.1 GCA_027483145.1 Planctomyces sp. | reverse complement strand
CGCAAATAGCCTGCCCGCCTTGTGACTCTGGCACCCAGGCGCCAGATACCGCGTCTGGGTCACCCGCATGTTTTAACACTCACTTAGCGTTTGACTGGAGCCAGTTGAATATCCAGGCAGACCACTAGCCGATCAATCTGCTGGGAGGTCAGTGTGCCGCGGCCTTCGAGGAACTGGCTGAGATCGTGGCGGGTGATGCCGGTTTCTTCCACAATGGCGAGGCTCGACTTCTTGCAGCGATGGAACTCGCGGCGAAGATAGCCACTGAAGTTTTGTTCTTGCATCGCCATTTCAAGACGCTGGCCAGCCTCAAGCGCAGCAGGCATTGCTGCTTCCGCGTCTCTGATCTTTTGCTGCACTTGTTCGTGCGTTGGCATTCCCATTATCTTCCCTTCGTCGGCATGTAGGCAGTGATCGGCATCGCAGTGATCTTGTCGACCATCTCAAATGCACAGGCAATCCACTCGCCTGTTTCGGTATACCCGAAAGCCAAGTCGCGGCCGCTTGATTCGCTTACGTCAGCATACGCGGGATTCTGGATAACAAACTCGACGTCGTCTATCGCAATGCCATGCTGGGCTATTTTCTCGATGGCGTCGTCTGTCCCCACGAAGTCCAACCACGGCACTTGCTGCTCCTCTATGCATCCCGTTTCTTTCCCCCACTGCTATGCTGTACCCTTTTTCAGGTGGCGTCAATAGAATTGGTATGGCTGCAACAACCACAAGTTGTCCAACCAGTCACATTCTCGTTTGGCCAAATTGATTCAGAGGCATTCGATTGCAATTACTGGCAAATCAACCGCAGCTCATCCTTGCCAGCACGTCCCCTTATCGGCGTGAGCTATTGGCTCGGTTGCGGGTTTCGTTTGAGTGTGAAGCACCTGGGGTGGATGAAGGGCCGGTGCAGCGGGCGGGGGGGACGCCGATTGAGATTGCGGAAAAGCTGGCGCTACTCAAAGCCAAGGCGGTCGCGGCGCGGCATTCGGGGGCGATTGTGATCGGCGGGGATCAGGTCGCGGCGCTGGGGGGGACCATTCTGGGGAAGCCGGGGTCGGCGGAGCGGGCCAGCGAGCAGTTGCTGCTTCTGCAGGGACGGACACACGAGTTGGTGACAGCCATCGTGGTGATTGATCAAGCCGGATTGGTGCGGACATATACTGAGGTGGCTCGATTGACAATGCGACCACTGGGTCGGGAAGAGATCAACCGGTATGTCGCGGCTGATAACCCGATTGATTGCGCCGGCTCCTATAAGCTGGAATCGCTGGGAATTGCCCTGTTCGACCAGATCGCAGCGGTCGATCATACCGCGATTGTTGGCCTGCCCCTGCTAGCGACGGCGAGATTGCTGCGCGAATGTGGCCTGCAGGTGCCGTGATGAGTGAATCAACATGAAGGAGGGTCAAGTTTGCAGTCTATGTCCAAGCCCCCTAGAGAATTCTAAATCTAATTTCCGGTAGTTGAATGCCGGATCTCGAATCAGGAGCACCAACAATGAGCATGACCTTCGAGATCAATCTACCCCGGTCTCACACTGCACAGTTTCCAGCTCAGTGTATTTTGTGTGGTTGTAGCGGTCCGACTTCGCACGTTTATTTGCTTTCCGGTACGCGTGGATTGCTAGGGTGGGTCAGTTGGTTGTGGACGATCCCGTTTGTCGTGAAGGCCCCAGCGTGCAGCGGTTGCAGGTGGAAGTTCTACGTAGTGGATCATATCGCTGACGTAGTCACCATTCTGACGATGGTCGCCGTCCTCTGGTTAGTTTGGCCGCATGTTAGGGATGCTATCCCCCGAGAGACTCGCTTGATTGCCTCGTTGGGGCTCGCGCTGACATGCCTGTTGCCAGAGTTTGCTTTACGGACCCGCTTCCCGGACTACTTCTGTAGTCCTCTTTCCGTTCAGACTGATTATGAAAGCGTCGACTACGGGTTTACGTCGGAGCAATACTCCTTTAACTTCACCATGTTGAATGCCAACGCTGACTGGGTAAAGGTGAACGATATTCTTGTTCATAAGCCAAACAAAATGTGAAATGCTCCGGCTAGTGGCAGCTCCTGGAGTTTTAGTGTGGTCGCCTTTGAAACATTCATGAATGTTGCTGGCGCAGAGTTTGAGAAACAAACTTCGCATAAAGTCTTGGTGTGCGACTCGCCACGCAGTGATATGTTCAACCCCGGAGGGAGTTTTCCTGGATGCCCGAATCAGCGCCGTCGTCGAATTTGCCGGATGGTTTAGCGCGGGGAGCCAGCCTCTCGCGCGATGATTTGGCGACGATGTACTTCGACCAGTTGCGGTATCCTCCTTACCCGGTGCAGGAAGATGCGATCTTCAAATGGTTCGCCAGCGAAACGGGGGTGCTGGTGAGTGCTCCGACCGGGACGGGGAAAACGGTGATCGCCGAGGCGGCGGTCTTCGAGGCGTTACACACTGGTAAAGTGGTCTATTACACCACGCCGCTGATTGCCTTAACCGATCAGAAGTTTTATGAGCTGCAGGAAACCGTGCAGCGCTGGGGCTTCAAGGCGGATGATGTGGGGCTGGTAACGGGAAATCGGCGCGTCAATCCGCAGGCGCGGGTCTTGGTCGTGGTGGCAGAGATTTTGCTCAATCGGTTGTTGCATGCCGAGGACTTTGCTTTCGAGCAGGTGTCGGGAGTGGTAATGGACGAGTTCCATAACTTCTCTGATCCTGAACGGGGACTGGTTTGGGAGTTTGCCCTCGCCCTCTTGCCTGCTCATGTGCGGCTGTTGCTCTTGTCGGCGACGATTGGAAACGCCAATCCATTTATTACCTGGTTACAGCGTGCGCATGGGCGACGGCTGGAGCTAAGCGTGGGGACCGAGCGGAAGGTCCCCCTGTCGTTTCGCTGGATTGGGGATGAGCTATTGCCCGATCTGCTCGAAACACTGGCCGAAGGAGAACCAGAACAGAAGAAGACACCGGCACTGGTCTTTTGCTTCAATCGTGAAGAGTGCTGGAGTTTGGCAGAAGAGCTGAAGGGGCGGCATCTGGTTTCGGCCGCGAATCAGAAGGAGATTGCCAAACGTCTGGATGAATACGAGTTTGGGCCGGGGGTGGGGGCCAAGTTGAAGCCGATTTTGCTGAGGGGTGTCGGCGTTCACCATGCGGGGATGTTGCCACGGCATCGGCGGCTGGTCGAAGATCTGTTTCAGGCCAAGCTGCTGTCGTACTGCATCTGTACCGAGACCTTGGCAGCGGGAATCAACTTGCCCGCCCGGTCGGTGGTGATTCCCTGCTTACTGAAGGGGCCACCGGGAGCACAGAAGCTAATCGATAGCAGTTCGGCCCATCAGATTTTTGGTCGAGCAGGCCGCCCGCAATTTGACAAGGAAGGGTTTGTTTACGCCCTGCCCCACGAAGACGATGTGCGGCTCCAGCGCTGGAAGGAAAAGTACGACCAGATTCCGGAGGACACAAAGGATCCACTGCTCATCAAAGCCAAGAAGGCGATGAAGAAAAAGATGCCGGTGCGCAGTGCAACACGGCAGTATTGGAACGAGGCCCACTTCGAGAAGTTGCGGCTGGCCCCGCCGAAAGATTTGCAAAGTCAGGGTCAACTCCCGTGGCGACTATTGGCTTACCTGCTGAAGCAGTCGCCCGAGGTCTCGCGGATTCGCAGTGTGATCAAAAAACGGCTGATGGAACTGGGGAAGATCAACCGGGCTGATGCCGATTTGGATGCAATGCTGCTGACGCTCGCTGATGCGGGGTTTGTCACTCTCTCCCCTGCTCCGCCGCAGAAGAAAACGACTGAGCCGACAACCGAGGGGGTGGAAGATGCTGTGGCGGCTGAGGTTAATGAAGAGCCCGCTACGCCGGCGAAGGTCTCGTGGCTATCGAAGCAGTTGCAACAGGCGATAGATGCTGAGCAAGCGGCGAAGGGAAAGCGGACGGCTAAGCAGTTGCAAGCGGCTGAACTGGCTGAAACGCCGCAGCGATACATGGCCGAACGGGCTGAGCCAACGCCGCAGATGGATCAGTTGTTTGCGTTTCGAGGGGTGAACCCGCTGTATGGGGTTTACCTCAATGAGTTGTTTGCGACGGCTGATGCGACCGAGCGGCTATTGCTACTCGAAAGCGTGCTCGAGTTCCCGCGAACGCTGCTGAAGAACGTAAGGGTTCCCCATCCCGAGTCGTTGCCTCCGGGGCCACTGGCCTTGACGGTGCTAGATGACGAGGTAGTGTCACGCGGGATATTGCCAGCGGCAGACCTGTATCCGCCGCGCGAGCAAGATGTGCCGTTTGAAGACCGGAAGTATCCTCCCACACTGGCGGAGAAGGCCCGGTGGATCTTCGATGCGCGGTACCCGGGTGTTGAAGGGCTCAATACAACGGCTGTTTATGTGGCGGCGGGGGTACTGGAGTTTGGGGGAGACTTTGCCAAGTTTGTCTCGGCCAGAGATTTGACCAAGCAGGAAGGGTTGGTTTTCCGGCATCTGCTACGACTGGTGCTGCTATTGGGAGAGTTTGCCCAACTGACCCCGCCCGGGAAAGACTCGGTCGAGTGGAAGCGGGAATTGCGGGAGTTAGGGGAGCAGCTCACTGCTAGTTGCGAAGCGGTCGATCCGTCAGGGACGAAGACCGTGCTGGCAACGACGGCGGTCGCGGAAATGGGGGATAGCGTGGTTGGACCTGTGGCGGATGTGCTGGAGTTGGAATTCGGCGAAGGGATTTTGTAGGAGCGGGTTGGTAGCGATCGTGGGGATTGTAAGGCTGGGGTTAGGTCGCGAAGCCGGGGAGGTAGATTCGAGAGGTATCGGGAATGCCGCATGGAGACGGTTCGATGTTGCGTCTGGCAGGGGAGACCATAAGATGGTGGTCATGAAGGTCATTAGATAGTGGAGTGAAGAGACTGGCAGAGCCAGTGGCACCCGACTGTGTTGACCAAGTTGGAATGAGGGCGATTTTTTCAGATGCCTGCGTACCTGGTTGCGACCACTGAGCCGATTCGAGGACAGGTTGTTCCTCTGGAGAAGGCGATTTTGGTAGTAGGGCGGCAGGCTGACTGTGACATTATCCTGACGCAGAGCCGAAAGGTTTCACGGAAGCATTGCATCATCGCTCAGGTGAACGACCGATGGATGCTAAGGGACCTGGGAAGCACGAACGGGGTGAGCGTCAACGGGACGCGGGTGAAGAAAGAGGCCCGCCTGCGCAATGGCGATCTTGTCACGATTGGTGACTTGCCGTTCCGGTTGCAGAACAAACCGGAACTGGATGAGCCAGCCGCTGAGAAAGTGGTTGCACCCAGGGTCGATAGTTCGCCAAATGCAGTGGCGCTTCTCGATGATTTGCCCGAGAACGCGGCTGAGCTGAGTTTGGAAGTTCCCATTGCGCTGTCGGAGCCGATGGAGCATTTTCCTCCTCCGTCCCTCATGCAGACCGAGCCGCCGCCATTGCGGAAGAAGCCCGACGTTAACAAAGAGACGACCGATCGCCCGATTGTGATGGCTCCAACCACCCCCGTCCACGAAGCTCAGGACGATCACGACTTGCCTGACATCTTCAAGCTGGCACCGGACTAACGAGAGTCAGCGTGGTTAAGCCACTTTGGCAAGTGGGGTGAGAGAGAGCTGCGTGCCGAGGCGAAGCCGCGAGAATCGCTCCCCTTTCGAGTCGTATAGGAAGAGGGTGTTCTGATCGGCGGCCCAAACGGCGGAGAGCTTCACGTTGCGCGGGCCGTGCAAAAAAAACTGCAGACCGCAGGGGGACTGGCCGCGAAACAGGGTCGTTTCGTCCAAGCGAAATTGGTCGGCGACCAGATTTTCTTTCTGGCATAGCCGGGAGTGGACGTAAAGCCGCAAATCGTCCACGGTGTGGACGGAGTCGACGACGTCGGACATCGGGAAGCCCCGTGCAGAGTCTAAAGGTGTCAATCAAGGTTGCAGTTACTGTCGTGGCGAAGAATGGATCGGCGGTTATCGGGGGTGAACTTGCCTCGCGCGATTAGGTTTCGATTCAACCGTCAAGACCTGTCCGCTAGTTTCCTTGGGGTGGTTCTTGAGTGACGGGATTGGGTCAAGATCGGCGAAAAAGGGAATAGGCGGACCAGATCCGCCAGCAATTGGCTGGGGATTTTGGCTGACGAACTTCAATGAATTTTCGGTTTCCGGCCGCAAGCTGCTCAGAATGCTGCGGAAGAAACCGGGTAGGTGGTTGGGATCAGCTGTTTAGTGGTACGTCGAGTTCTGATTCGCGCTAGGTTGTGCGTTCAAAAAGAAAACAACTGCCGGCAGCCTACCGACAACGAAAACCTACATGCGAAGGCCGAATAAGTCCCTTTAAAGGGAGGTCGGCGATCGCATCGTGGTCCCGGGCAACAAGGAATGGGCCGTCTGAACCCACAACCTGTTCCAGGGGTGTTCGTCTCGGTAGAGGAATTGGCGAAAAAGCAAACTGGGGTTGGCCAACCTTGGTTTAAGGGG
>JAIXVG010000068.1 GCA_027483145.1 Planctomyces sp. | reverse complement strand
TTACTACCAGGAGGCTCGGCCTGAGATATCGGACCTCGAATACGACCAGTTACTGAAGCGATTGGTCGAGCTTGAGGCGAAGTACCCGGCTCTGCGGTCGCCCGATAGCCCGACGCAAAAAGTGGGTGGGGCACCGATCGATGCATTTCAAACGATCGCTCATCGGGTACCGATGCTATCGATTGACAATGTTTACAACGAGGCAGAACTAGTCGAGTTTGGACAGCGAGTGGCCAAGCTGGCTGAGGGAAAAGAACTGGCCTACATCGTTGAATACAAGGTGGACGGGGTCGCGCTCAGCCTCATCTATGAAAATGGGCTGCTGACAACTGGGGTGACTCGTGGCGATGGCAGGACGGGGGATGATGTCACTCACAATGCTCGAACACTAAAAGGGGTTCCGCTGCGTCTGGCTGGTGAAAACATCCCGCCGTTGGTGGAAGTTCGGGGAGAGGCCTATATCTCGAACACCGACTTTGCGAAGCTTCGGCTGGCCCAGATTGATGCAGGGGAAGATCCATTCAAGAACTCGCGGAATGCGACCGCGGGAGCCATCAAGCTGCTTGACCCCAAAGAGTGTGCCAAGCGACACGTTGCGTTTTTTGCCCACAGTGTCGGGGCATTGGAAGGTCGGGCGTTCGAGACTCATAGTCAGTTTTTGGAGCAACTGAAGACCTGGCGCATTCCGACAGTTCCCGGAACAACGTCCCAACCCAGTTTTGCGGCTGCTACCGCCTTCACCCAGACTTTAATGGAAGACCTGCACACGCTCGACTTTGAAGTCGATGGGATTGTGCTCAAGGTCGATGACCTGCGTGCACGGGCCGAGTTGGGAGTTACCTCCAAGTCGCCACGCTGGGCCATTGCGTTCAAGTGGGAAAAGTACGAAGCAGAAACTCGCTTGAGTGCGATTGAGACCGGGGTCGGAAAAACCGGGACCGTGACCCCGGTTGCTATACTTGAGCCGGTCGAGATTGCAGGGACGACTGTCTCGCGGGCCAGCCTGCATAACCTCGATGAAATCAATCGCCTGGGAGTGCAGATTGGTGATTGGGTCGTAGTCGAGAAAGCGGGCAAGATCATCCCGCATGTTGTGCGGGTCAATCTGGAACGCCGCACGGGTGATGAGACACCCTATCTCTTTCCCACGGCCTGTCCCGAATGTCAGGCGACGCTTGAGCGAGACGAAGGGGGCGTTTACATCCGGTGTCCAAACCTGGCCTGCCCTGCTCAACTGCGAGAGCGACTCCGATTTTTTGCTTCCCGCGCTGCGATGGATGTGGAAGGGCTGGGAACGAAGCTGATTGAACAGCTGACCGAAGCAGGGCTGGTCCAGTCGTTTGGAGACCTGTACCGATTGAGTGCGCGGCGTGACGAGCTTTTAAAGCTCGAACGACTTGGCGCGAAGTCGATCGATAATCTACTGGCAGGAATCGAGGCGTCGAAGCTGCAGCCTCTGTGGCGACTGTTGGCTGCTCTCAACATTCGGCATGTCGGCCGGGGAACATCACAAGCCTTGGCCAAGCGGTTTGGGACATTGGCTGCCATCGCAGCGGCAACAGAAGAAGTGCTGGCGAGCGTTGAAGACATTGGCCCCATTAGCGCGTCCTCGATCGCCGCGTTCTTTCAGTCGGCTTATGGTCAGGAACTGGTCGCAGATCTTGGCCAGTTAGGTCTGAACTTTGGTCACGAAGCAGATGCCCAGACCGAGTCGGTTGCGGGGGTGTTGACCGGCAAAGCATTGGTCGTTACGGGAACTCTGGTTCGGTACAGCCGCGAAGAGATTCAGGAACTGATTGTGCAGCATGGTGGTAAGGCTGGGTCGAGCGTCTCAAAGAAGACATCATATGTTGTGGTCGGATCTGATGCGGGGAGTAAGCGTGACAAGGCTGTCGAACTTGGTATTCCCATCTTGACCGAGGAGGAGTTTCTGCAGTTGATTGGCGTTGCTTGATGACGCCTTAGCCAGGTGGTCCCTGCCAGTTAGCTAAGGCACGGAGTCCCGGCTGGGACCGCGTTTCGTTATCAGGTAATGGCCTTGGAAGCAGCGGCGATCTGGCGGTAGAATACCTGTTCATTAGAACAGTTTTTGCGGCAGGTAGTGAAGATTTTTGGCCTTAACACTTGCCTAGCGTGATTCTTTACCCCAAATTGACAATCTGAACACGACGATTCAACGTGGTCAGCGTCTAGCAAGTTTCACTCAGCAGATTGACGTTGCCCGCTTGGACCGTTGACCCAGGCGATGACCGATTCTGCCATAAACCGCTTACTGAGGAAAAAACAAATGGTTCGTCAAATTGCGTTTTCGATCGTTGCTCTCCTTGCAGTGACGCTGGCCAGTGGAACAGCCGAAGCTAACCACAAGCGGTGCTGCAAGGTCAAGAAGACCAAGTGCAAGCCAGCCTGCGCCGCTCCTGTTTCGTGTGCATCACCGGCTCCTTGTGCGACGCCGGCTCCGTGTGGTTGCGCGGCTGCTCCTGCTCCCGTGATTATGCCATGCAGTGCTTGCGGCTCCAGCCCAGTCGTCAGCAGCCCATGCGGTTCTGCACCATGTGGCAGCAGCACTTCGACTGTGGCTCCACCTCCACCAGCGACAACTCCCGCTCCTTCCGCAAAGCCTTATGAAGAAGTCTCGCCACCACCAGTCGAGAAGGCTCCAGTTCCTGAAGCACCAGCCGCAGCTGCTCCTGCTCCTGCTCCCGCAGAACCAGCAGCCCCTGCCGCTGTAGCGCCACCTGCTGAAGCTCCTGCTGCTGCGGTAGCCCCGGAAGCTCCTGCTGCACCAGCCGCTCCGGAAGCCCCAGCAGCGCCCGCTGTTCCCAACTAACCGTTGAGCCGCTCATTTCCAGATAGAACGCAGTGATAAAGGTCGTCAGTTCAAGTGAACTGGCGACCTTTTCTTATGATGGATTCGCTCAGAAGAATTCGTCAACGTCAGTTCGATGTTTCGATTGAGACTTCAACACGACCAAGTCGGTGCCAGCATTTGGGCCAAGGCGAATTGGTTAGCAATTCACCACTTCACGAAAAAGCCCCGACCATTTGCATGGTCGGCTCGGTTGGGCATGGAAAATTCAGTCTTAGATTTGGCAATGGGCCAGCGCATCGGCGGCAGGCAGAATATAGCTGATGTAAAACGGACCAAACTCGGCATAGCGAGCCGAAGCCGTGTCGAAGCGCATGGTGTAAACAATATCCTTAATCGCTTCCGGGTTTCGTCCCCACAGGGTGACGCCCCATTCCCAGTCATCCATCCCGGTCGAGGCAGTGATAAGCTGCGAGACTCGACCGGCGAACTTTATCCCGCTGGTTGCATGCTCGGCCATCAGGCGCGATCGTTCGCTGAAGGGCTCGGTATACCAGTTGGCCAGGGGATGGCGGGCTTTGTTCATTGGATAGAAGCAGGTCACCGGCCACGCAGGAAACTCGGGGTAGAGCCGCTGCCTGTTCATCATGGGTAAGCGTTGTTCATAGCTTTTAGTTTTCACGCCAAAAGCAGGGTCGTCAGCCGACATGCCATCTTGCTTCAGGCGTTCGGCAAACTGCTCGACGGTTGGGACATACTCAGAGACTTCGGTGATCGAGACAAACGAGTAGGTTGGTTCGAGGGCAGGTCCCAATGCGCTAGCCCGCACTTGCTGGCGAATCGCTTCAATCTTGAAAGGGTCGGGGTCCATCAGTAAGAGGCCCAAGTCGGCTTTATGCCCCGAAACAACCGACACCTGCAACCGTGATGTGGCCTGTGGCCCCTCGGGATTCCAGAGCTGGCAAAGCTGCTCGATTCCCAGCTTTCGGTCTGCCGGGGACAACCCAACCAGCACCTGCTGATTCACCCTGTAGTACAAGTGCAGGCAATGCCAGCCCTGTTCCAGTTTGGCGGAAGGGGCAGGGAGTTCGCTGGACGGAGCAGGACGATTCATGCAGAGGCTTTCAACTGAAGGGCGCAGACTGGTGGTGAACGATGATTACTGGTGCTGTTGCCATTGTAGTGAGACGGGGAATTAGAGTGACAGCCTATCACTTTGGGCGATTGACCAAACGCGATTATTAACCAAAAACGTTGGCTAAGAAGCCGTTTGCGTCGAGCCGCGTTGGAATTGGTTCACAAAGCTGGACCAAGTCGCTGCGGCCATGCAGTTCTGGCAGATAGGCTTCGCTGACCAGTACCTCTTCCAGGTGTAAAGTATCGGCAATTTGAATCACTTTGGCGGCGTGTGGCTCGACGTAGCCGACTGTTTCCAGGGCTGCTTCAATCGCCAGCCGATCGTTGGGAAAAACCATCGGCAGCATGGCTCCCGTGGGATGGCCGGCGGTTAAGCAGTTGGTGTGAGTTTTTTGCCAGTCGATTTTGTCGACCAGTCGCTGGGTGGTGAACTCGGCAATCCCCATCCCCGACGCGTTCCCATGAGTTTCTTGCGTTAAGTCGCGGACGAAGATTCTTTTGATGTCCGCGAGGTCGGCTGCTGTGGCGACATGGTCATTAAACTTGCGGCCCACGACGTTCGTATCAAAACCTGTCCCGCTGATATTCTTTCCCATGCGATCAACAATCAGTAAATGGGCGTTTGGAAACGGCAAACGGGGGAGCCACTCTTTGGCCTTTAGGAGTAGGGCCTTCTCTCGCTCAAAGAAGTTCTCGGGTGCAACTCCTTCGATCAAGGCTGTTTCATCAAGCGAATTTTCGACGATTGCGAGACCGCCGATCACTCGGCATTTCGAGATCACCGCCTTGGCGACGGCCGTGATGATCTCGATGAAGCTGAAGTTTACAATGGCCCGGTGATAGATTTTGGCTCCGGCATGCTTGCCAAGCCCGATCAGCAGCATTTTGTGAAGGCCCGATTCAATATCTCCGACGAACATGGTGTGAGGCTTGATCCGATTGCAAACCAGCAAATGATCGGCCTTGAATGCTTCTGCATCGAAGTGAATGGGCACCCCCTGCGGAGTTTGGGCCACCACCACCGTCTCCATCGATGACCGAATTTCACAATCCATACTGGCTGCGGTAATGTTGTACTCGGCTAGTACCGCCAGCTGTCCTTCAGCCGT
>JAIXVG010000080.1 GCA_027483145.1 Planctomyces sp. | reverse complement strand
TTGATTGGTGCCGTTTCATTTGTCGTATGGTCCTATGGAATCGGCGGTCCGTTTTTCTTCAAGGCCCTTCAGAATACTTTGGGATTCCCTATCGAATACCAAGGCCTTCCAGGTGCCATTGTTGTTTTGTGGTCTCTTGTAATCGGACTATATAAGCCTAGACCTTAGTTCTGAAGGAAGTAGATCGTATGCAAGAGCTGATTCAGTTTGCGCAATCTCAATCGGTTCGCAAAGTTGTTGAATGGGCAACTAAACAATCGATGGTTCAAGGAGTCGTCGCCGAGTATCGACCCATTTGGTTTAAACTGTTCGGAGACGAACTGCTTACCAGTGAAGAAAGACGCGATCTTTGGCACCGAAGTGATCGACTGCCTTATCCTTATGATCTCTGTTGTGGTTATGGATTTGACGATGAATGTCGCCGGGGGACTCCAGTCGCTATAGTCGCCGAGCGTTGGAAACGGCTGTTTGGGAATCTCGAGCGGTACCAGCTTCGGATTTGCCTTTTGCCTAGTTCCGGTCAGGATTCTCAGTCTTTACCAGAACTACTGGAAACCAGTCTCACGGTGGTTTTTGAAGAACGCCCCATTTCGCGGCTTAGCACAGGTGTTGGACTGCGGACGACTGCGGGCTCGACAGAAGGAACCATAGGTGGCTTGGTAAGGTCTTCGCTCAATGACGAATGGCTCGGAGTGACCTGCTCACATGCTGTTCCATATGGGGCCTCGGTCGCAATAACAGACGAAAGCGGCGGTTATCGGACGTTCTTTCATAGGATGATGCAAGCGTCTCCGGAGCTTCAAGTAGAAGGGCATTGTATACGACGCACGGAGCTTATTGAGTTGTCGCCCAATTCGACCTGCAACCCTTACGGCCAATTGGATACTTCGAATGAAGTAGACATCGCCTTAGTTGGGGCTGAATTTTCCAGCCTCACTTCCAGCTCAATCGAGAGGTATGATCGTCCCGTGGCTCTGAAGGCATCTGCCACCAGTCATCAGCACGCGACAATGCTCGCGGCCGATGATCGCAGAGACGTGCGCATTGGCGGGCTTGCAATCTATTATACTCTGGCGGGACCTAGTTCAGATCCGCTGAACACGCCCACGTACTGCTTTAAAAACCTCTTCGAAGTACTTGCTGCTCCGTATGCTCCCAAACCTGTCAACTTCGGTGACTCTGGGTCTTGGATTATGCGACCGGGTCAGTCTGGAGATGAGTGGTATGGAGTCGTTCTTGGAAGCGACGATCTTCGTGGATTTGCTATGTTTGCCGAGACCGTAGATGCTTGGATTAACAACGAGGCTCTGGTGGACGTGTAATAACTTCAGAACACTCAGTTGGGTTTGCGATTCTTGATTTGACTTGGGCGATTGCCAGTGCAAATCAAAAGACTTGGAGCAGCCCGCAGCGTTTCTGGTAGTCCCTAATGCTTTAAGCTTTCAGCAAAATGCCCCGGCTGTTTGTTGGTAACTTCGACTTCGAGCATGAGCTGGTGGAAGGGCGTGGACAACGAAGCGGGGTTTTGCAGCGATTGAATGGGGAGCTGGCTTGTAGTTGGCTGGCGGTGGCTCGGGATGGAGATGCAATTTGGACGCCGCAGGTGATTAATGAGAGGGCCTGGAGAACGCTTTTTGAGAGGTTTCAGGTTGATGTGGGGATGGTGACGGGGCCGGTGCGCGGAGGGCCAATGCGTGAGGTAGCGTCTCGACGGGGTTGGTTGGCGGGTGGGGATGGTTGGGAGATTGTTCCTTGGGGGTGGTCAGGTTCGATCGTCAAGGAGTGGGGGGCAGCAGAAGGGGCCGGGCCACCGCTGGAGGTGGTGCAGTGGGCAAACTCGCGCGAATTTTCGTGCCAGCTCGAAGCACAGCTGGGAGTGTCGCTGCCGGGTGCCGGAGTGGTGCGATCAATGGAAGAACTGCAACAACGGCTGCGGCAAGTAAATGGGCCGTGGATTCTAAAGGCCAACTTTGGGATGTCGGGGCGAGAGCAACTGCGGGGGAGTGGGGAACTAACGCTGCCGCAAGTTGGATGGTGTAAGAACAGGCTGAAGCGGGATGGGCTGGTGGTTTTCGAGCCGCGACTGGAGGTAGTGCGGGAGGTCGGGCTGCAGTTTGAAATAGAGCGGAGTGGCGAAGTGCGGCTACTGGGGGGCTGCGAACTGCTGGTCGATCAGCGTGGAGAGTATCTGGGGAGCGGGTGCGGGCAATTTGATTTATCGACGGAGGGTTGGCTGAAGGGGTCCAGCTTGGCTGAGCTGGCTTGCGAGCGGCTGGCGTCAAAAGGGTACTTTGGTCCGGTTGGGATCGACCAGATGGAGTACCGAGTTCAGGGCGACGGGACGGCGATTCGGGCGATCCAGGATATCAATGCTCGCTGGACGATGGGGCGGCTCGCTCTGGAGTGGGGAAAGCGGTTTCCGGAGCGGCATCGGCTGAGGTGGCGCCACGGAAGTTTTGGGGAGCAGAGCAGGGGGGATGTGGGGGAAGTCGACGTCCACTT
>JAIXVG010000094.1 GCA_027483145.1 Planctomyces sp. | reverse complement strand
GCGTCATTCACGCCATCGCCGATCATGCCAACATTCATGTGAAGGGAAACAAGTTCCTCAATAGCAGCGACTTTCCCTTCGGGGAGCAATTCGGCGCGGACATCATCGATCCCCACTGCCAAAGCCACTTTCGCGGCGGCGGCACGGTTGTCCCCGGTGAGCATGACAAGTCGTTGAATGCCTGCTCGGTGCATTGCGGCAAGAGCATCTTTCGCATTTGGCCGAATCGCATCACCGAGTGCAATCAGGCCGCAGACGTGACCGTGGGCCGTAATCACGACAACGCTGTGGCCGCTTGCGGCCAGTTGCTCCAAGCGGTCATGAAGTTCGGGAGTTTCTTGACCTCGCTGCTCGAACGCTCGGTGCGAGCCAATCCATACGGATTGCCCCGCGAGCGTGGCGGTCGCTCCCTGGCCGGGGATGGCTTGAAAGTCTTCGGCTGGTTGCGGTCGCAAGCCCAGGGCATCGGCATGGCGAACGATGGCTTCAGCAAGCGGGTGTTGTGAGCGGGCTTCGATAGCAGCGGCAATTTCAAGGACTTCCTGCTCGGTATGGCCGCTCAGTGCGACGACCTCTTTTACTTCGGGGCGACCGACGGTGAGCGTGCCGGTTTTGTCGAGAGCGATGGCTCGCAATCGGGATGCCACTTCCAAATAGCCAGCCCCTTTGACGAGTATGCCTTGATTTGCTGCACTCGCCAAGGCGGCGACGAAACTGACCGGTGTCGAGATGACCAACGCACAGGGGCACGCGATGACCAACAATACCAAACCTTGATAGAACCAATGCGACCAACTTGCTCCCGCAACCAGCGGCGGCAGTAGCATGACTGCGACCGCCAGTATCATCACCGCAGGCGTGTAGCGACGAGCGAATGTTTCTACCCATTGCTCAGTCACCGACCGCTTGCGTTGTGCGTCCGTGACCAGCCGAATAATGCGAGCGAGTGTCGAATCGTCGGCTCGCTTCGTGGTAATGATCTCAACAGCCCCGTCCTGATTGATGGTGCCAGCGAAGACCGGATCGCCTGGACGTATTGACACGGGAATGGATTCGCCGGTGATCGGTGCTTGATCGACGGTCGTTTCCCCCTTGGACACTCGCCCGTCGATGGGAAACTTTTCACCCGGACGCACGATCAATACGTCGTTGACTTCCAAATCTTTGACGGACAGTGAGACTTCCGATCCATCGGGGCGTAACACGCGAGCGCTGTCAGGAGTCAGTGTCATCAACGATTCCACTGCTCGCCGAGCGCGGCTGACGCTCCATGCTTCCAACGCCAACGATACCGCGAATAGAAGCGATACCGTCGCGGCTTCAGAGAATTCGCCGATGCCGATGGCCCCCGCCACGGCGACGGTCATCAACACATTCATATCCAACCGCCCGCGCCGTAGTGCGAGCCATGCCTTCGGTAGCACAAGTGTGCTGCCGATGATCGCCGATAATATAAAGAGAGCGCGCACCAAACTCGACGCTGACGACCCGGATGCTCCCAATAGTGCGGGCCATCCGGCCTCCATCCCATGCACGATGAAGCCCGCACAGAGTAACAGGCCGCTAAAAATCATTACCGCTGAACGCCCTCCGCGATTTTGTTCCGTAGATTCCGGACCAGTCGCAGATTCTTCAATCCACGGCTCTGCTCTCAGACCAATCTTGGCAACGGCGTCAATCAGGTTGTCGCGAGTGATGACAGCCTCATCATGTTCGACGATCATCAACCCTCGCAGCAGATCGAATGACAACTCGCGCACGCCGTGCCGCGACTGCAAAACCTCGCGGAGTTCAGAAGCCTCGTCAGCACAGTCCAGGCCATGCACTCGAAGTGTGGTTAACATGGCGTGTACCTATTCAAAACGCGGCAGTTTTTCATGCAGATCTCTGTAAAAATTTAGCGATGTCACGGAATTCGTCAGCCAACGCTATCACAATCATAAAAGACGGTCACGATTTATTGTCCAATCTGTGCCGCTGGAAGAAGTTGCTTGGACGCTCGGTCTTTGACTTCGTTAAGCAACGCGCGTTGTCGCTGCGTCGAACCACCCGGCTGTGATTGGATCGCGGAACCAATCGCGGCGGGATTCAACCCGCCCGTTAGCTGAAGACCGTCGATTTCGGTAACGACTTTTCGCAACTCGGTGAGTGCCTCAATGTACGCTACTCGGCTTTCGGCATAGGCTTGCTGCGCGGCCAGTACATCACGGAATGGCACTTCCCCGCCTTTGTGTGATTGCTTCATTAGTTTGAGATTTTCTGCCGTATTGGGACGAATTGACTGACCCAGCCGTTCCGCTTGAACGCGACTCGTCTTGTAGCGCCGGAACGACTCGGCTAACTGGTCGCGCAGAAAAAGTTGTACTCGACAGATTTCCGACTGATCGGCTCGAATGTCGGCGTTGGCCTTATCGATATTTCCCTGGTTCCGGTTGTAGAACGGGACCGGTAGGGCGACCAACGTGCTCACTGTAGTTGCGTTCGTGATCCTGTCATAGTCGGTCACGTTTTGTATCGTGAAGTTTGGAATCGCCTGGGCCTTAGCCGAGAGAAGCTCCGCCATGCCGTGATCCAGTTCGGATTCGGAAGCCCGTAACTGAGGGCTTGACGCTAGCAGTGTCTGCCAGCACGATTCTTCATCCAGTGTTGGAATCTCGCCTTCCAAGTCTCCAGCCAGCGGAGTGATTTTCATCGAAGGCGTTCCCAGCATGATCGTCAATTGTTTCCACGCAGACTCGTACCGGTGGGTTGCGTCCGCCAGATTGATTCGTGATGTCTCCAGCAGCACCTTCGCTTGCAAAACATCGGATCGGGAAACCGCTTTCGCATCAAACAGGGCTTGGGCGCTGGTCACATTCTCGTCCGCCAGATGTTCTAATTGCCGAGCAGTTTCAACTACCTTTTGCGCCCCCAACACTTCGTAGTAGCGGATTTTCAAGTCATTCATGACGCGCATCCGCTGCGCCTCCTGATCCCACTGGAGCCGCTTGACCTCTTGCGAAGCGGCTTGCTGCGCGAGCGTCAGCTTCTTGGCCGTGACAATTTCCTGGCTGATGAAAACGCCATTCGACTGTTTGGGTGCATTCTGATTAGCCGTTGAATTGAGATAGCCGAGTTGTGGATTGGGGTAGAGGCCCGACTGACGGTAGACTCCGCGTTCCTGGTCCACGGCTGCTGCCGCTTGCGACAGCGTGGGATTGTTGTGCATCGCAATCGCTTCCAAATCGGCAAGGGATCTTGCCCATCCCGCTGGAAATGCTCCCGCAACATCCCGGTCCGATACGTTCTGTGGAATTATCTCTCCATTGGAAGGAATCGGGCCATCATTTTCATTGGCGCTTGCGAGCTGAATTCTCGACGTGCCGGTTTCCGAACCCGGTGTATCACCCGCTCTGTAATCCGACGTAAACTCCGTCCCTGCATCGGCTGGGACAGATTCGATTTGGACCGGTTTTTGAACCGACACTGTGGCCCGGTTGGACCGAGTGTGCCCGCAACCGCATATGACTAGACTGAGAGTTGCGGCAAAAAGCCCCCCCCCCCAACCATTCTTGACATGCTAAAACCCTCCCTGGCTGAAATCAGAAACGAACAGCGAATCGATGCCGCCAGCGTCCGATCTTCGCTGACGCGCTGATCGCTGATGTTTCCGGTGATCCGCTGAACTCAATTCATTTCCGGTTTCGGTGGTTGCTTGCCGTACTTGGCCACGTATTTGGCGGCGAACTTAGCTTCGAGTTCCGGGTGGCACTTGAAGCACTGCGAATCGGGGCGTTCGTGTTCCTTGCACCAGTCCCCCTTCTTCTGAAAGTCCGCTGCCACTTTGCTGTTGCATTGAGCGCAGACTTCTTCAGGAACGCCATGTTCGTTGCACCACCAACCGGAATGATCGTGGCCATCTGCCGATTTCGAGGCGGTTTCGGCTTCGTCACCATCTTTGTGTCCGGCATGTTCGGCGTGCTGCTTTGCGCCAGCCTGAGGCTTCGTAGCCGTCGTTCCACCGCAGCCGGTGAAGAACATGGCCGAACAGATCGCACCGGCCAACAGTTGAGTCACTTGTCGCATGAAAACTTCTCCTTCGATTTGAGATACGTGGGGCAACCCCACTGTTCGATTCGATCACACACTCAACACAGATCGACTATCGATCCGTTTCATCAATCCGGCATCAAGCTGCGGAACGGCGTCCGTACGCATCGCCTTGATCCCGCAGTTCGCCGCCAATTAACTGCAAGATCCTCCCCGCGCGTTTCGCGGCGACGGGATCGTGCGTCACCATCACGACGGTTCTTCCTTCGCGATGACATTCAGTCAGCGAATTCAGCACAAGCTCTCGGCTTTCCGGATCAAGGTTCCCTGTCGGTTCGTCCGCGAGAATGATGCGGGGATTGCTGACCAGCGTGCGAGCCAACGCAACCCGCTGTTGCTGGCCGACACTCATTTCGCTTGGCTTATGACGAAGCCGTTCGGTGAGTCCGAACCGGCTTAGCATCAATGCCGCTCGTTCCTGTTGCTCGTTCGATGAAATTCCAGCGAGACAGAGTGGCACTTGCACGTTCTCCAGTGCCGTCAAATACGGCACCAGATTGAACGTCTGAAACACGAACCCTAAAAGTTCGCGTCTCAGCTTTGCGCGTTCGGTCACCGACAGTTCGTAGAGAGACTGTTCTCCAAGCCACACGCCACCTTTGGAGGGCGACAACATACCGCCCAGCAATGAAAGCAGCGTCGTTTTTCCGCTGCCGCTCGGTCCCAAGATCGCCACATATTCTCCGGCATCAATGGTCATCTCGGCACATTGGAAGGCCGTCACGGTTGCGCCATGACGAGAGTAAGTTTTTTGGACATTTTCCAGACGAAACATCAGCTAGACCTCCTGAAAACAGACGCAAGGATCGAGACTGGCCGCTTTTCGGGCAGGCCAATAGGCGGCAACGATTGCCAACCCAGAGGCCGAGAACACGGCCAGCGTGCTGAGTCCCGGCAACGGCTGAATCGCAACTCCCGCCCACTGTGGGCCGAGCCACATCGCCAACCCGATTCCCATCAGGCAGCCGAATGATCCGCAGCCTACGCCAAGCCACAACGCTTTAAGCAAGAACATTCGTGATACAAAGCTCGGTGTGGCCCCAAGAGCCATCAAAGTGCCAATCTCCCGACGACGTTCGCGGACGTTGGCCGCAATCGCTCCCGCGACGGTCGCACAGCCGATGGTCACAAGCACGGCCAAAACAAACCAAGACGTTTTGGTAATCAATCGATTAACGCCGACTTGGGTTTGGACCACCTGTGAGATCGTGACTACTTTAGTATTGGGCAGGAGCTTGCGAAGCTGCGGGATGAGATCCCCGGCAGCGGCTTCGCAGCAGCCCACGATTTCAATGGCATTCACGACTTCGCCCGTTCCCGCCAATCGCTGCACCGTATGCAAGTGAGCAAAGACGCGACCGTCATCGACCGTTCCCGTTCGTGGCAAGACCGCCAAGACTTGAAACGTCTCATTAAACAGTGAAGCTGACTTACCTGACTTCAGCCCGGTTCGCTCCGCAATGTCGGCTCCCACGAGAATTTCGTTTTTGTTAAGCTGTTCAATGCTGCGATTCTTGGCCAAGGCTTCGGGAGCTTCATCGGGTTCTGCAGTCAATGATTTCGCCCGCTGACATGCCTCGTGTTTCTTCGGGGCAAACATTGAAACGGATTGCCAAGCGACTTTGGTTTTGAATTCGCTCTGCGGGAGAATCCCCGTCAAAATCACCGGTTGCCCAGAGAATGTGGCGGGGACGCTGAGTTTCGGCGAGACTTTTTCCACCCCGGTCAACCCAGCGAAAAACACTTCTGAAACATGCTCTTCTGGCAGTGTTTTCCCGCTTTGATCCGCCGCGTAATAGTCCTGTAACGTCGCCTCTGATGGCAGGATCAAAACATTCGCTCCCAGCGCGACGAGTTGCCGATGCACTTCTCCTTCCGCATGAACAGTGACATGGCGGATGGCGACTACCGCCGCCACGCCGAGCAGGATCGTCAACCCACTCGTTAACATCGCGCTGGGGCGCTCTCGCAGTTCTTTCCAAACTAAAGTTGGCAATCGCATGTCTACTTCCTCCGTGAAGTGGTGGGTTGGTTCGCCTGCTGTGCCGGGCCATGATTGTGCTTGCAATTCAAGTCATCACAGCACTTCCCAGCCTTGTGCAGAGCTGCCGCGACCTGGTCCGCTGTGGCGGACGCATCGAATTTTCCGATCAGCACTCCGGGCGGAGCCAGCAGCACCGCTGTCACTCCGGTCGTCGCCTGAGGATTGATCTGCATCTGACTCAAGAAGCGCGTCTCATTGGGATCGCGAAGCTGCATCGAGACGACGGTCACGCGATCCTTGAATTGTGGATCGGCCTGCATCTCTTTAACGGAGGCAGGAATCACCGCTTTGTCTGTCGTCTGCACACACACAAAGACCATCCGGTTTTCTTGCAGCGACTTCATGCAGCGGGTCATCGTGGGAGTAACGATGGCCTGATCCATCTGCTCGTCGGAAATCTCCTTGGAAAAGATGCCCGTCACCGCACCATTCGGCGCGATGGTCAACGTCAATGGCATGGGCGAACGACTGACCTCGTACCGTTCGACGAGTGCCCGTTCTGCTGGACTACTAGCCTGCACAAAGACGACAGACGCCTTATCATCTCGCTTCTGCACACCCGCTTTGACGACTTCCGCCATCGCTCGGACGGCAGGAGTGTCTTCTTTGTAGAAGACGACGAAAGCGAACTTTCCGGCCTCTGATGCACGCCCCAGTGCCGCTTGGGCCTTGCTTGGTTCTCCCGCACCTGTGCCGGGAGCTTGCGCCGACGCCACTGATCCTGCACCCAAGATTCCTACGAGCATCCCGCAGAATGCCCACCTGTTGATTTGACGCATGACGAATCCTTTCATGAAATGAGACTCCATTCAAAT
>JAIXVG010000377.1 GCA_027483145.1 Planctomyces sp. | reverse complement strand
AGAACTTCATCGATGTCGCGCCCTCCACCAAAAGTCGACGCATCAAAGCGGCTGAGTGCCACATCAATCCATTCAGAGTCAGCAGACCAGACCGCCTGGGGGAGAATTCGAACGTAAAACCCCGTCGCCCAAAAGGGTTCCAGCACACCCATCGCTGCTTCACACCTCTTCAGCGATGTGGCCCAGTCTTCAAACGGTACCTGGTCCAGAAGAGAGGACCAGACCATTTCGGTCAATTCATAGAATCGACCCGTACACATCGCCCGAGCTAAGTGCTCCAACCACTCCAGCGCTTCCTGCCCCAATTGACTTCGGCCGTTTAACTCCGCTGCAATCAGTCGGTGCAAACCATGCGCTTGGGGGTGAGCATCCAAGCCATTTAGCAGCGTTTGGATTAGTACATTAGAAGACGCACCAGGCTGCGAATCTCGCAACATGGCCAGATGGTAATAGTCTAGCGCCGACTTTGACTCCTTTTGTTCTAACTCCGTCAGCAGATCTTCAACTGATGTCTCATTCAGCCGGTCGACGATTGTTGTTTTGCTGCTGGGCCGAGTATGAGCCGACGATGATCCGTCCGGACTTGGATGCGAGTGATCGGCTTCGTCAAACGTTCCGCGTGCTGGTCGGCTGGCAGGGAACGAGGCCTGCAGATTGAGCGCGCCAGAGTCAGCGTCGAAGTCGTCTTGAATCTGGTACCGTAGTCGGCGTTCGAGGTCCTCGTAGGCTTGGCGAATTCGTTGAAACTCAGCCGGAAACTTCTCTGGCTTGAAGGCTTTCAGGAACCGGTTGTAGGCTCGCTTGAGTTGTTTCTCGTCGTAACCATCCTCCAGCCCAAAGAAATCTCTGGGCTGATTGGGCAGAAGTTGCCAATCAGGACTTTCGGGAGTACTCGACATGACCCCAGTTGGCCTTCGAAGTGGGATCGGGCAAACTCGCCATCACACACAATTCAACGATGGAGCAATCAAGATAAGCGCATGAGAGAATGAAGCACAAGGCTACAGTTCCAGACGGAACGAGACGCGTCGGTCAGGCACCAATCACTGAACTGGTCGAGGGCGGTCCCGGTGGCGGTCGACGATGCAGAAGAAACCAAATGGTTCTCCCGTGCTCGCCCGCAGTTGGTGTGCAGCTTGCGGAGGAACATAAGCGATATCGAGTGGCGCCAGCAAAATGGTTTGGTCACCCAACACTAGCTGACCGTTACCACGAACCCCGATGATCGCGTGAACGTGCTCGTGCTGTTCAAAGCTTGAATACCCATTGGGAGCAATTTCGAAATAGCGGAGGTCAAATGCCCCAGCCTCTCCGTTAGTCCCTAGCAGTTCAACTCGTGTGACATCCCGAAATGGGAGTTCGTCATTCGGCTTATAGCTGGTTTCGGTTCGGCCTTCCCACCTGAAGCCTTTCTGCCGCAAAAAGGTCTTGATGGCTGTCGCAAGCTGGCCCGGCTGACCAGGATGCTTCAGCTCGCAAGCCGACCCGAACTGCTGTACGACCTCCTGTTTCGAGTGAGGAAACAAGGCCTTGATTGCCTGCAGATAGCGACGGGTTGCTGCTTCAACACCAGCCGAATCACTCAGCAGCGCCCCACCAATCAGGAAGATTGAGTCGACGCCGTACTGCCTCGACATACGGGGGAGCGTGTCAAACGTCATCCCACCAGCAGGTGCCGGCCAAACAGGGGCAAGAGGACCAAGCAAGCCCCGGGCCGCATCGGCGATCTCGGTACACGTGTCGGCACTGAACGAAAAGCGTCCGCCGTGGTTCGGGAAAATGGTGATATCGCAGCCTGCCAGCCGAAACAGCGAACCCAGATAGCACCCCGGAGCAATCCCGTGGGTGTTATCGTGGAACAGCGTTCCAGAGCCAGTGGGGTGAGCCATAAACACCAGCGGGTACCGCGCCGTCAGCTCTCGCACGTTTTCGAGGCCAAGCAAATGGGGAGCGATAAGGACCCCCGAAACCCCGTGGGCCAGCGCGAACTCAATTTGTTTAACGGTCGTTTGGTACGAGCCATTGACGCTGGGGAAATAGAGCGAGTTGCGACCCGTTTTGGCGTTGGCCGCAGCGATCCCTTGCTGGCATGCCAGAATCCTCGACTGAAACTTGCTGAAGTCGGCGTCGACCAGGTTATGGTCATCCTTCACAATGTCGCCACCACCCAGAGCAAATTGCCGAGCGGTCTCTGCAAATTCCGCATCGGTTGAGCCGCGTGGCTTGAGAGCTGTGGCCAAGAGCGGGCGTCCATAAACACCCAACAGCTTTCGCAGACCATCAATCCCAAATCGAGGTCCAGCAAACTGGGCCAGCAATTCGTCGGGGAACGTAACGTCGACCAGCCGCACACACGGCTTCATGGAGATATTGCCATAAAGCAAATTGATAATCTGCTGCATCTGCCCCGCAGCTAAGCCAACCGGATACTCGATCGCGATTCGTGCCTGGACGGTTCCATCAGCCGATCGAACGTCTTCGACCGTGGTCGAAACAACTTTTCCAATGACAGTGTCACGCTCTGGGTGATCACAAATGAGTGACCAGGGGACTTCGACCGATTGCTCAAGGGCAATGTCTCGCGCGGTCGACTCGACTGCTGCCGGTTCACAGACGGCTGTGTAGGTCGCGACGATGACAGGTGTGCCGATCCCATTGCGCTGGTCAGATGACCGCGAGGCATCGGCAGAATGATCAGCCCCAGCCGGGTCAGCCGTTCCTGATGAATGGACCAGGTTCGCCCCATGTGCACCTGGGCCGGTGGCTGCGTCTGAGGCCACAGAAGATGACGAGGCGTCCTGCAAAGAGTGCATTCGTGCTAGCGATCCTTCTGGAACAACAACCTGCTGAAGTCTACAACGTGCGACCAACACAACAAACCGGCTGCCAGACTGGGCGGCACAACCTTTGGCAGAACCGGCGATTCCAACCTGTTCTTCACCTTCTTCACGAAAACTTTATCACCACGGGCAAGTCATAGTCAATTCAACTGGCCGGAACTCGTTACGCGAAAACGGGTTGCCGCGTTTTATCTGGTTTGCGTTGTTCGTGCAAAGGGGCTATTTCCAATATCCCCCCAAAGTATGATCATACACGATTTCCCTACCAAGTGACCCTTCATGAATGACCCCGTTGGCAAAGACAACCTCTCCATTGACGAGCGTTGTCACGGGCCAACCGGTCAGCGTTTCGCCGGCCCACGGGCTCCAACGCGACTTCGTCTCTTGAGATTCATTCGTAATCGTCTGTTTTTTGTCCATATCGACTAACACCAGGTCGGCATCGTATCCAGGAGTAATTCTTCCCTTGCCCACAATATCCCACACTTTGGCAGGGGCGTTGGACATGCATTCTGCAATCTGGGTAAGACTCAGCTTCCCAGCATTCACCGCGTTGAGCATCAGAGCCAACGAATTCTCGACCGCTGGCAGCCCGGATGGAGATTGAGGATAGGGTTGGGCTTTTTCTTCCAGCGTGTGAGGGGCGTGGTCGGTGGCAATGACCTGAATAAGCCCCGTTTGCAGGCCTTCCCACAATCGCTGGTTATCTGACGCGAACTTGATCGACGGATTCATTTGAATCAGCGATCCCAGCCGCGGGTAGTCGTCTACGTTGAAGAACAAATGGTGCGGGCAAACCTCAGCTGTAATCAGTTTAGTGTGCTGTCCAATCAGGTCGACTTCAGCCGCTGTCGAGACATGCAGCACATGGAACCGATGCTGATGCCTGATGGCCAGGTCGAGTGCTCGCCGTGTGGCGACTATGGCTGCTTCGTGGTCCCGAATGAGTGAGTGATCGGCATAAGTTTTTCCGCCACCAATCCGGGCCGCGTTGGCCTTCACTGTTGTCTCGTCTTCGCAGTGGGCGCAAATCGGCAATGTCGTTTCAGCAAAAATCGCTTCGAGGGCCGCTTGATCGTCAACCAGCAAGTCACCCGTGCTCGATCCAATGAAAATCTTAATGCCTGGTGTTCGTTTTGCATGAACGAGTTCGGCCAAATTGTGGGGTGTTGCGCCAATGTAAAAGCCATAATTCACCAGACACTTCGAAGCCGCAATTGCCAGTTTTGCTTCAAGTGCAGCCTGCGAGGTCGTAGTCGGCTTGGTATTGGGCATCTCCAAAAACGAGGTGACCCCACCTTTAGCGCAGGCCCGAGTCGCAGTACGCAGGTCTTCTTTGTGAGTGAGTCCCGGCTCGCGAAAGTGAACCTGGTCATCGATCACACCAGGCAGCACGTACAAGCCCGCAGCATCAATGATCTCATCCGCCGAGGCCGCAACCGGAGGAGCGAGGTCCAGGATCTTGCCATTCTCGATCAGAACATCAAGCGGCACCACTCGGCCGGGAAGAATACAGGTTCCACCACGAATAAGGCGTCGCATGATGGTCTCTTTCTAATCGCCAATAGTCCGGCGGATGTGCGGCCGTCACGTGTCGACTAGCCTCGGCGTAACGAACGCATCCCTCTTGGATCGACTTAGCTGCCGCCTCAACCGGCCGGCGTGCTTGTGTCACCCACTTGCCCCAAGCCATGCTGCGGCGAGAAGTACTTCTCTAACGAGGCCAATAGCGGATTAACCGTGAATCGCTGAATATCGTGGGGGGGGGACCATTTTCGCCACTCGAATCCTCCATGCTCTGTCGGCCGAATCACTGGATCGGTTTTGATCCATCCCAGGAAGATGACCAAAGTCTTCTCGACCTGTCCCGGTCCAAAGCGAGCCTCAAATGGGTAGTAGACTTCTTCGTAACGAAACTGGGGGTCGATGTCGACCAAATCCCTGGGAATGCCAGTTTCTTCCTCCATTTCGCGGAGGGCACATTCCAGATCGGTCTCCCCGTGCTCCATGTGCCCCTTGGGCAGGTCAAAGCGATGGCGATGCCGCATCAGCAGGAACGAGAACTCGGGGCGGTTACGAAAAACGATCACACCGCAGGCCCGCACCTTGGGCAGGCCGGTGGGTGCAGCGGTTTCTCCGGTCATATCCATCATTCCAGAAGTGACTTTATGTTCATCATTGAGCTGGATCGGCGGATTTTCGCCTATTCTCTGCCAAATTCCAGCGGCAATGGATTGGTGCACAAGACAAATGTACCAAACTGGATCGATTTAGGCACTCTGGCTTGCAGTTTCAAGTAGCCCGTTTCGTTCTGCAGCAGAGTGTTACGGGGCGAGACCTTTCATCCTCCCGAAGAAACTCAACGAGTTGCAATGATTCGGCATGACCAGTTGACCGCAAGCTGACAGACCGTGAAAAAAATTCACCAGCAGGGCATCGCGGAGAACGGCTCACCTGTTACCCTTGAGCGGTGTCCGAGCACCTTACCTGAGAGCAGTAGACGTGAGCCGACCAACCAGGCAAGAAAGGCCACAGCAATGGCGGTAACCAAGGTCCCCGTCGATCGCCGCTATCTGGGGATCTTGACACTGGCTTGCTGGCTCACAGGAACCGTTCTGTGGTTCTCGCCGTGGGGTGATAGCGCTCAGGGGTTAGCGGGAACGTTGGTCCGAATCGCGGTTCTGCTGAGCTGCCTGTGGTTCGTCACTCCGAATTCCCTCGATCGGACCAGCATTAGGGTTGAGTGGCCCTTAGTGCTGGGCTGGCTGGTCATTGCCGTCTTGGTCATTCGAACCCGCATGCCCTTGGGGTATCTGCTAATGGCAGCCTTTGTCGGGGGACTTTGCTGGCTCTTCTTGCAGCCTTGGCGATCACGGCCAAAAGCGTAACCCAGGATGACCAAGCCCCTATCGGTGGCGATCAGGCTACCATCCGTTCTCGTTCGGACGGTTTGCTCTGGTCAATCAGCACTGGTTGCTGCTGAGTCGCATCAATTCGCGCGAGCAAGGCCGTTAGTCGTTGCTCCCGCTCTGCGGCTTCTTGATTAAGCCGGTCGAGGATTACGATGCGGGTCTCAAGTTTCGCTTCAAGAACGCGAAACTGATCGTACGCCCGCACTTCAAGTTTGGTTAGCTGACCAAACGGCGAACGTTCTTGTTTTGCTATTTCGTCGAGTGCTTCGTCGGCGGAATTCCCTGTCGTCCTGACCCGCAGCGACCGGATTCGCCGGGCCGACAAGATCATCACGATCCCTCCCCCCAGGGCGACGGCCCAGTCAAAAACGGTCATCATCTCCCTTTCGTCGCTGGCATTCCGGTTCGCTAGCTCGGCCACGAGCGGTCTCGAAATCTGCTAACCGAAACCTGTTACCGGTCCGCAGGGCCTCGATTTCTGTGAGACAGGTTCGAGATTGATCTCGAACCTCGGGCCTGATTACGGATTAACCGGCCGGATCAGAACGGTGTGCCAGCCAGTTCGGTAAGTTTCGAACCCTTGAGATGCAGCTTGGGCGATATAGCACTCGCGACCATTGAAGTCTTGCCGAACGAATCCAGTTGGCTTTGACAAGAACACATCGCGATTCGGTACAGCCAGGATGTCGCCAATGTGTTGGCGATCGCTATCAGCAAGAATCCGGCCGTTACGTTCAATGATGCTGCAACGCATATCAGTCGTGTAGGCGTTATTTGGCTGATTATCTGCCAGGTGTTGCCCCAGTGCATCCCAGTTGAATAAGGCCCCCAGCACTCCGATCACCGAGCCCGTGTTTAGGCCGTGCTCTCGAATCGCCCCGGCGTACGCCAGAATTCGATGGCTTCCCACCAAATGCGAAACGTGGGCCGACTCAAATCCGTAGGTATCGCCACTCTTGCAACGCATCGCCGACCGGAACCACTGCGTCTGCGATGCCGACAGCCCCAGCGAGGCATACTTGCCAGGCCTTCCTTGAGCGACAATTTTCCCTGTCGTATCGCAGGCCACCAGATCAAGGTAAACCGAGTACGAGTCAAGAATCACACCCAATCGCCGACTGGCCCGATCGAAGTCTTGTTCCGACTTCGTCGTAAACGCTGTGATGAGACTCTCATCACTCGCCCACCACCGGCAATCGCATGACCGCTCGTACAAGTTGCGATCAATTACATCAATCGTGTGAGAGGCCAGTGAAACCATCTGGCTGCCAATCGTCTCGTCAGACAGCAACTGGCTGATGCGAACGAGTTCCTCAAGCGCGACTCCAGTTCGGGTAGCAAGCGTTCGGGCCACGCCCGCCGTTTTCGATGACAGAACCTGAATTGCCTGCGCAACCACACCGAATGCGGCCCCCACTTGGCCACCAGCACGAGCTGCTTCGATCTGTGCGTTAATTGAAACAAAGCGGGTCTCATCGTTCAGCGTTGCAATCTCAGACGAAGCCGTCTGCAAATGCCGCGAAAGCTCTGCCGCTAGTTCCGCAACCCGATGGGCCGTCGCATGATTTGACTCACCTGGACCATCAGATGTCTGGTTTGGCGAAGCAAGTCCGTGTGAATCCAATACCATCATTTTTGGGGATCTCTATTTGGTGTCAGCAAAGTACGGCTCGGCGGTGGCGATTGGACCTTCATGGGGCCGGCAACGAAACTCAATCCACTTTCCGACGAGCCAGGTCGGTCAGAGCAGAACGAACGAAAAACTCGTGAAACTGCAAAAACCGCCGCAAGCAAAAACACTGGATGCTTCGAAAAAGCGTAACGAGTTTGAATTAGATATCGGCAGATTGAGTCGCTTATCCGTTGCGGATTGAATCCTTGGCCTAACCTTCGGCACGTTTTGGCCAGCTCGGACGATTGGATCAACTTCTCCGTGCCAGAGGGACTTTGCGCTTCCATAAACGCTTCGCCTCACCGAAGTTTGTCCGCAAAACGCGCTGTATTCACTGGCGGGGCCGGGATATAGTGTTGGTTCACGGGTTGGCGGTTCGCATTACTCCTTTTGCGTCGCGTTCCGGGCCATTTCCGTAAGTTGTTTCTGCACATAGAGATCGAACCAGAAAAGTGAGTCGTCGTTGCCGCGGGGTCCGATTGCATTGGCGATTGTGGGGAGTGGTCACGATTGGGTGATCCGCTACCGCCCCGCGCTCGAATGTCTTGCTGGCCGAGCCAAGGTCCGGTGGGTCTATAACGCCGTCCACGACCGGGCTCAAACTTTGGCCGCTGAACTCAAGGCCGATGTTGCCCCGTCTCTCCAATTTTTGGCCGAAAAACCGACTGTTGATGCAATTTTGATTTCAGATGTTGCCTGGATGGGACTCCCGGCCTATCAACTCCTCTGTCGCTCAGGAAAACCGGTCTTCGTTTCGACGGAACTGATTCCACCTGACCTCGGGAAAATTGAAGAGTTAAGGCGAATTGCCGACGAATTCGCCTGCACCGTTGTGCCCGACTTGCCGCTCCGATTCACACCGGCCAGTCACCGACTGAGAGAGCTGTGCGCGACAAAGCTCGGCCCCCCCACGCAGGTTCGCGTCGAATTCGCAGGCGGGGCACTCGAAAGCACTCACCAGCATGGGCCAGATGCCTGCTACCTCTTCAATTGGTTAGATTGGTGCAGCTATATTCTGGCTCGTCTGCCAATCAAAGTGAAAAGTCTCCCACCGAGTCCTTCGGCCGCGTCTGACGGCCGAAGTCTCATCTCAATCGAGTATCGAACTCCCAGTAGCGAGCCTGCGCCGTTTTTGGCCGAATTGTTCATCTCAAACGCTGTTCCAGGATCTTCCAGCCCTAAATGCACTGTCCGCTGCAAGGAAGGGGAAGCCATCTTGCATAACGACCGTCACATCATGTGGCGAAACGGCGTTGACAGTGGAGACGAGCATCTCGTCACCGAGCGATCAGAGACCCAATCCATGCTTGATCAATTCTTGCGAAGAGTGGTCGGGGCGCTCGTTCCTGTCCCAGACTTGGGGGACGCCGCCCGTTCCCTCAGGTTGCGTGAAGCAGCTCATGCCAGCCTATCGAGCCAATCCGAAATTCAACTCGGCTGATTAGGCAATGCCCTCCCCGGAACGGTGCTTGCACCCGGGCAAATGATTAGCGGCCTTGCATCGGACTTGCGATAACAGACCAAGTCTTCAAATCCTCGCCGAGCTGACGCATGCCAATCGTCGGCTTCTGGCAGACGGAAGCCGAAACGCCTCAAACCCTTCGTCACAAAACCAACTTCAAACGCGGTGTTGTCTAAATCGAATCGTCAAACTGACCCAAAATGCCCTTATCTCTGCGGCTTAAGTTTACAACAGCCCGTTTGTCCCACTTACAAACGCCAATGGCGTGGAAGCAAATGGAGCACCCTGATGTGAGCGCGACCTGTCGTGGTAAGCATCATCCACAGCAGAGTTTACTGCATTTTGGTCCATAGCGCGACGTCGCCCATCGGGAACCGGCACACCGTTCGCATAGCAGAGTCGTGTTGCCAAAAAAACTGCAGGGGACGCGACCGCTGTCGAAGCTGCAACACTCTCATAGCGGGCATTATCGTCGGGAATCGATTCTTAACGGAGTCTCAAAATGCTGCTGATCTCACGCAAATTAGCCGAGTCGCTCCAAATTGGAACGGACATCCAAATCACCGTCCAGCGAATTGGACGATCCAAAGTTCAGATTGGTATCGCCGCCCCACGTCATATTCCTGTGTTACGAACCGAACTGATCAAGCGAGCTGAATCGAGTGAGGGAACCCCCTCAACCAGTTACCACGTTGACGCGCCAGCAGGGCCTGTCAGCCCCCGCAGCAGTCACTCTACCAGCGAACTGGTTGCCAGTTTAGAGCAGCAAACCCGCATGGTGCAGCAGAATCGGCTAATAGCTGCCCAGGAACCAGACCTGGCCCGTGCCTGTCGCACCTCACGCCTTTTGGCCGGACAGCCGTAAACAGATCGTGGTCACGCGACTGCCCCGAAGACGGATTTGATGATTGTCTGGCAAGCTATCTCAACATTAATTGGCCGATGAACCAAACTGGATCTGCAAGGCTAGCTCTTTAACGTCCTGCATTTGAACCCTGTCCCGTTCAATCGACCGTGTTGACGAGATAAACACCGGTCCTTCGCTGGTCTCTCGACCAGGTGTTGGCAACCGGCCATGACTCCCCTTGATAAGCGTTGCATCGAGCGAGATGACATCCATGTAGTAGCGAAAGCCTAACTTCTTTTGAGCCAGCCTCCGGGCAATCCGCACCTGCGGCAGCCAGATCGCGGGGTCGACCAATAGCTCGAGCGGGTCGTAGCCTGGCTTACGATGAATGTCTATTGTCCGGGCATAGTCAGGAGCCAGCCGATCATCAACCCAGAAGTAGTAGGTAAACCAGCAATTGTCTGCCGCGATGACAACGAGGTCGCCACTGCGCGAATGATCGATTCCAAACTCCTTCTGAGCCGAACGGGATAATACAAACTCAACTCCTGCGGTTCTCTTCAGCAGCGATTCAACTTGAGGCAAGTCGCTCTGATCTCTGACGTAGACATGAGCCACCTGATGATCGACCGCCGCAAAAGCTCGTGAAGCTCCTGCATCGAGAGTTTCGTATCCCAGTGGCTCGCGCCTGACCGTCAGCCAGCCATGCTCGCGCAGAATTCGGTTAATGTGGACCGGTTGACTGACATTGGTAATCGCATACTCCGAAACCACCAGCGTTTCGTACCCCATTGCTCCTGCCGCGTCGATCAGTCGCCCGGCTTCAGCATCAACCGCCTGAATGTCGGCTCCAATCGCTTGATCGGTTGCCCCCAGTCGCTGCAGGTTGTAATCAAGGTGAGGCAGGTATACGAGCATTAAGCTCGGCGCTGCGGTTCGCATCACTTGCAGTGAAGCATCTGTAATCCATCGTGAGCTCTTAATGTTTGCGAGCGGTCCCCAGAAATGCTGCAGCGGGAACACCCCTAGTTCGTTTTGCAGCTCGTCGCGTAGCGTCGCTGGCTGACTATAAGAATCAAAAATCTTTCGTCCGTCAGCCGGATAGCTTGGCCGAGGTGTCATCGAATACGCAATTGGTGCGTACATGTTGTACCACCAGAACATTTTAGCCGTCGTATGGTGTATGTCTCGCTTGCGAGCCGCCTCGTACAGGGTCTCTCCCTGAATGAGATGGTTCGACTGCTTCCAGAAGAAAACTTCGGCGTATTCGCGGTCATACCAGCCATTTCCAACAATACCATGCTGGGCCGGAAGGTCACCCGTCAGCATGGTTGCCTGAGCCGAACAAGTCACGGCTGGCAAGACCGTAGACATCGGTCGATGAAAACCACGTTTTGCGAGAGCAGTCAAGTGAGGGGTATGTGGGCCGAGCATCTCAGATGTCAGGCCGACCACATTGATGATAAGGAGTGGTTGCATAGTCACTGATGGTGAAGGAAAACAGGTCGCTGTTCGTGTCACGTTAACGGGATACTAGCTTCCAGGTGGCAGTCAAGCCTTTGCTAGAAACCGCATCACCACTTCATTGAATTTGTCGGGTTGCTCCATTGGCGACAGATGCCCCGCTCCATCAATTACCACAAACTCAGCCTTCGGAATCTGCGCTGAAAACTCCCTCATTTCTGCCTCTGGAGAGATCACGTCTTCCGTTCCGGCGACAACCAGCACCGGTTGTGTGATCTCGGAAAGCCATAATCTCGCATCATCGCGCTCGGCCATCCCACGTTGAGCCGCCGCAATCGTTGCAGCTGGCGTTTTCAAGATCGCCTCTTCAACATTAGCAATAAGCTCGGGCTGAGCCGTTTTGGTCGCATGCGCGAATAACTTTGGCAACATCACTTCTGCCTGAAATCGTGACCCCACTTCCAGTACTTTTTCGGCGATTCGCAGCCGATTGGCCACTCCCTCCGGCGTGTCGTTCGCGGCTTTCGTATTGCACAAAATCGCTCGCTCAAACCGGCCGGGAAAGTGTTTTAACAGCCAAAACGCGACATAGCCTCCCATCGAAAGTCCGCAAACGGTAACTTCCTGCGTCAGTTGCAGCGAATCACACAGCGAGATGACATCCCGGCCCAATTCAGCCATCGTCAACTTGGCCTCGGTTGTGCTCACATCACGCCGACTCTCCCCGAAGCCCCGCAAATCAACAGCGATGACCCGGTGAGTCGTAGCAAACCGGCTAATCTGCCGATCCCACATACGATGCGTCAATGGAAAGCCGTGCAGCAAAACAATTACCCGCTGGCTGGCATCCTGCTTCGAACTCGCTAAAGAATGGGAGTCAACATAGAAAAGTCGGCTCCCTGGCTCACGATCCATTTCTTTACCCTTCCCGAGTGACTAGGCGCTGCCCGTCGTTTCTTGCCAACCCTTTGATGGCTCTATCCGACTGCCCTCTGATGCGTCCAACTCTGAAAACGTCCGATTTGCAGTCTCTCGTCCAAATTCCGGCCGAGCCGACCACGCAAGTGGTCGGGTGCATTCCTTCTATACTGAACCGTTTTGAAAACAGCTTCCTGGACATAGCCCGCTGAAAACTTCGCGACCATAATCCCTGTCCCAAACCACCATAAATCATCCACCGCTGTCCAAGCGACAGGCCAGCCTGCCGACAGTTTCTCCTCCGAATGCCATTCAACTATGCCCGTCGTTCACATTACCTCCGCCGATGATCCTCAGGTGCAGATTTACCGCGACCTGAAGCATCAGAATACGCTACCGAGGGGCAAACTGTTTATCGTCGAAGGGGTGAAGTGTGTCGAGCGACTGCTGGAAAGCCGATTTGGCTGCCACTCGGTTCTCATCTCTGATCATAAAACCGCCACGTTCTCGCTTCCGGTGAATGGCGATATTCCCCTTTACGTCATTCCCCAGGACATGGGCGAATCGCTCATCGGCTTCAATTTTCATCGCGGAGTCCTGGCGGCCGGGTTCCGGCCTGCAAGAATCCCTCTCTCTGACATCACTCCGGCCGGGACAACCCCCTTTATCGTCGTTTGCCCCCGGTGCGATAACCCGGAAAACCTCGGGGCAATCATCAGGCTCTGCAGCGGGTTTGGCGTGACCGCGTTAGTCCTCGGAAATCAGTGTTGCGATCCCTTTTCGCGACGGGTGATTCGCGTTTCGATGGGAACTTGCTTTAAGTTGCCAATTGTTGAAAGTCGCGATTTACGGGCCGATCTCATCGCTTTCAAGGACCGTACAAATGCCCGACTTATAGCCACCGTCCTGTCAGAGTGCGCGATTCCACTCGACAAACTAGCCCCCACAAAGTCGCAGGCCCTTCTATTTGGAAACGAAGACTCAGGCCTTGAACCTGAGTGGATTGAGCTTTGCGACGTGCAAGCGACAATACCAATGGCCGCCGGTGTCGATTCCCTCAACCTCGCTGTGGCGGCTGGCATCTTTATGCACTGGCTGGCCCCACGCGGTTATCCATCATCAACGAATGGTTAAGGATGCGTCGATCCTTAAACTAATTCAAATTTCACACTCCCCACTTTGGGAAGACTACATCTTGGCAAAAAAGAAGTCGGCCACCACCCCTCATTCCCAAACTGGAAGAGGGAAAACCAGCACCAACTCCAAGGCGGCCTCACCTGCCAAGTCCTCGGCAAAAAAGTCTTCTTCCAAGGCCACTCTTTCCAAGCGAGTCAGCCGCGTTCCGGAAGCATTTGCTCTGGGAACCAAGGCCGTAACCCGTTCCGACTGGGACGCTGCCATCGAAGCGTTTCGCCAGGCCGTGAACAACGACCCAGCCAATTTGCTCTACCGTCAGAAGCTTCGCAGTGCTACCTGTGCCAAATACCGCAATAATCAAGTGGGCGACAAGAATTGCCATATCGCGATGGTACGGCTGACCGTCGAACTACGTGGGGCGCAGCAACATGGCGATGCCGCCTTGGCCGAGCAAATCTGCGAAGACGCTCTAGCGTTTAACCCTTGGAATGCCGACTTCCTTCTTGCTCTAGCCCAGGCCAATTTGCTGCGAAAGCATTGGGACGTGGCTCGATTCTCGATCAGCCTCGCCACTCAATGCGCAGAAGACCGCCCCGAGATCATCGCTGCAGCTAAACAGTTGCTGATCAAGATCGACGGTCAACAGGCTTAGGTATCGGCTGTTGCCTGGGTCCCCGCGCAGGCTTAGCGGCGGCAGGCGAGCCTCAAGCAAAGACTTGCGGAAGCGAAGTCATCGCCCGAAAAACAGACGGCGATATATCCAGCTCGATGGCAGTCCGAGCGATGGTCAACCGATCGCGCGGCTCTCCTTTGCAATAACCACCTGTGTAGGTAAAGCCCCACTGGTAACCCGCCTCTGCCAGCAATTGACGGGTCGTCGCATCAAAGCTTTCGCGCCCACCAACAGGATAGCTGAAGGCCCGCACGGGTTTATTCAGCTCTTGCTCGATTCGTCGCTTGCATTCGCTAATCTCAAATCGTTGGCTTTCTGCAGGCAGGCTCGACAAAATTGGATGATTAACAGTGTGCCCGCCAAACGACATCCCGCCAGCTCGCATTTCACGAACCTGGTCCCAGGTCAGCCATAAGCCGCGAGCAATCTCATCGGTCGCCCTACCCGTTCGTAACGACTCGGCGATGAAGTTCAAAAACTCGTCTGTGACAAGCCCACTTAACCGCTTGTAAACGGCCAGCAGCTTCCGAATCGATGTTTCGCGATCGGGTTCATCCAGCAGTACCGGTTCCGTAAACCATGGATTCTTTGGGAATCGGGGGACTCGGGCCGTCCGCACCATCCAGGCAATCTCGTCCCACCACGGAAGGCTCGGCCGATCGAGATAGCCGGTCGTTACGAAGAAGACCGCAGGAATGCGGTGTTCTTTCAGAATCGGATAAGCAACGTCGTAGTTATCGTGATATCCGTCATCAAACGTGACCAATACATGCCGCCCACGCCGATGGTGGAATGCATCATCCAGGTCATCAAGGCCGATTACGTCAAAGTCCTGCCGCAGCAAACGCATCTGGCTGGCAAAACCTTCGGCCGTGGCACTCCACAAATTGCGGTCCAACAGCGAGTCGGCCGGCTGGCCCACTCGGTGATAGTTCAGAATCAGCACCCCCTGCCAAAGCGGAGTTACCCTCATTAGCGCACCACAGCCCGTGCTGTCGAGGGCCCGCGCCAGCAAGTCTCGCCGAGAGTTTTCCAGAATCTGCATACCGATCAGCCGTTCCAACCATTATCTGGCAGGTCAATACTCGGCCCAATAGGGAAATTGTTCGCCCAAGTAACTGCCCTAAGTGAAACCTGGAGCAAAACATTGGGAAAAAAGAATCGTTCGGCCAGCACCATTCGCACTAGCCACCCCCAAAACTTTAGGTCACGCCCGTTTTCGGAAAGGGACGAAACGAACAACTTCAATTCGAGAACCACACTCCAGGCAAACTCGTTTCAATTCATTCGTCAAAGTCTGCCGGACTCCGGAAATTGGTCATTTGGGCCTAGTCGCTACAACCAGTTCAGACAACCCCATTCTCTCCAAAAACGCCCCTCGCCGACCGAGTGACGCAAACACGGCCCGAATCGGTATAGTGCGTCTAGAGAGGTATCTCGCGCAGTTGGGGTCCCATCTTCGTGTGCCACTGGCTTGGCCAGTGCCTTGCTTTGATACGACTGTTTGCACTGGTAAATCCAACATCACATGTTGTTAGCCGTACACACGCCGTGTTCATCATCCGCGAATCACTGCACCACGACAGGGCAGCTTGAGCGTTGCCTTCCGACATCAGAGTACAGTTAGAGCAATACAAAACCTGGCACCCGTCGCTAGAAACAACCAAGCCCCAAGCCATCCCAATAACACCAGCAATCATTGTCTCCCTGCGAGTCAATTAAATTTGCCACTGCCGCTCATAGGACCTGGCCAGCATGTCGTTTTCGTTACGCGAACTCCCCTTTGTTCAACAGTTGGAAGCAGCTTCGGGTGGAAGCTGGCTGAACATGGTTTCGGCCTTGTCGACACCCACCATCTGCCTGATGGCCATCATTCATTTTCTGGCGCTGTTGTGGCTTGTCGCATGGGCCAGCCGTGATTTGCGAAGAATGGTGATCGACCTCGAAACATTCACCCTCGGTCTCAAGCATCGCAGCGTGCTTGCCAGTCGTCTCGACTTGTCCGACCAGATTGACGCGTTTATCTCGGATGTCAGCGAGCTGTTAGAACGCCCCGCCGCCATCGAAGATCGACGCCGCCTGCTAGAGCGGGTGAGCACCCTCGATGAGCGCAAAAGCTATCTGCAGTCGCAATCCTTCGACACCATGTACAACGTCTGTCGCACGATGATCGAGGCCTATCCGTTGGCGGGTGTGTTGGGAACTATCGTTGCAATTGGGGCCGCTTTGCAGGGGGGCGGAGGCGGGGGCGAACAAACCGTTGCCTTAATCGTACGGTACTTTGGCGATGCCATCTG
The DNA here is from genome assembly GCA_027483145.1 of Planctomyces sp. Taxonomy (GTDB): domain Bacteria; phylum Planctomycetota; class Planctomycetia; order Planctomycetales; family Planctomycetaceae; genus JAIXVG01. Next base: position 1,567 of record JAIXVG010000377.1, on the reverse strand, counting down.
GTCGACATTCGCGGGGCTGCTGGCAGCGATGGCTCTAATGTTCTTCAACAGCCTCATTGAAACCAAGTTCGACCGGCTCGGTGCAAACCGGGCCAGCGTTCGCGAAACCATCGCCCGTGTCAAACGCGAGCTATCGCTCAGCCTCGCTTCCGATCGTGCGTCAATCGCCACCGAGCGAACACCCGTAACCGGGGGAGGCCAGTCATGAAACGCCGCCGTTTAGCGTTCCAACTCACCCCCCTGCTCGATTTGCTGTTGATTGTGATTTTCGCCCAGTTCATGGAGGTCAATCAGGCCAGCCAGCAAAACCAGGAGGTCTTCCGCCGCAAAGAGCAAGACCTCGAACGCCAGCTATGGGAACTCGACCAGCGAACTGCCGCCGTCTCGCGCGATCGCGAACGCTCGTTGGCTTTACTGTCACAAATCCTCAAGCGATCTGCAGCAGACCTTAACGACAGCGAACTGGCCCGGCTGGCCACCCAGGGTGTCGCTTCGACGGCCCGGCATTTGGAAGTCTTTACCGAACTCCGCAAGCGAGCCGACCTGTGGAACCTCCACCTGCAGGACGATGGCGTATGCCTCTTGGAAATCGGCGAAACGGTAACCCGGTTCAAGGCTACCTCTGCCGAAATCGTCGCCGCCGAACTAGTCAAAGTCGCCACTGAAATCGATCAGCCACGAGGCTTGGTCGTCATCCTCTGCAGCCACGGCAACGCCCGCTTTAAAGACCGCCTTGCGGTGGAAGACGGCGTCCCCATCGCCGCCACCCGCATCCGCGAAATCTACGGCCCCACCATCCGCGTCGAATTCGGCCTCCTTGGCTACCGCGTCAACTGGTAACGCTACCGACTAACCGTTGACCTCCCACCGTTAATTGTCAGGATTGTGCTGACTAGTCCCCACGGCCCATGCCTGCGTGCCAATTGCCGAGAATTCTAGCCAAGGCAATTTGATTGGAACCGAACGCCTTTCTGTTGGAGAAGAGTATTGTGTTGAAGTATTTCCGTAAGCCGAGTCGTTGCGAAGCTTATCAGCATCGATTTCTGGTAGCACCTTGAATTTCGCTGACCTAAATCACGACCTTTTCTAAAGGCCTGCCATGTCAATAACAAATGAGTTCATCGGATTGATTGATCGCATCTCAGATCTCGGCTGCCCGGCCCGGAGGTATCTGCGTCCTCCTGCCTCCGAATCCCAGATAGCGAGTGTTGAACGGCAACTAGGATTCCTATTACCCGATGAGATCGTCGAACTATATCGACTGCACGACGGGTCAAATCGAGGCGAGGGCTATCGGATATTTCCATCGGTTGACTTCTTGCCAATAAACGAATCGCTGAAGCTTGCTTTTCTTTGGCGTCAATCGCAGGTTGAACTCGACACTGATTTTCCCGAACTCAGTTCCAAGAAGTGGGAGAACCATTTCTTTCCAGTCTTGGAACATGAGACCATTAGCAACTACGCCGCTGAATGCACGAGCAGTCGAGTAGCACAAACTCAGATGATTGATGCGGTGTCCGAAGAAGTTTTTTATAGACCATGTTTCCCAAACGCATGCGATATGTTT
>JAIXVG010000249.1 GCA_027483145.1 Planctomyces sp. | reverse complement strand
CCGCTGCCGTTTACTCGATCATCGACCGCGATATGCCGGTGATTGTTGATGGTCCCTGCGAAGCCAATCAGGTTCCGCTTGAAATTGGCGAGCTGCAGATCTGGTCGTCCAATTCAGCCGAAGAGCCGGGCCAGATTTTTCTGCGGGCTTACCGGGGGCCTCACCTCAACGATTCAATCACTCTCCTGGCAACCCTTGATGCGGGGCTGATGCGGTGGCTTCCCGATGGGGAAACATCGATCCGCAAGATCCTTCCATCGTATCAGTATGATTTGCGGCAGATCCTTCCCAAGAAGCTGCGCGCTAGCGAAATCACGCAAATCAATCGTCAGCTGGAACGCTCTCATCTGGTCGAGCGGTGGCTGGATGACCCGCTGACCAGCCTGGGAAATCGCTCACCTCGGGCCGCAGCTGGCGACAAGGCGGCCTATGTTCCGTTAATGGCAGCCGCATATCTCATCCACAGCATTACCTCTTCAGAAGAGTCGTCGCTCAGTCTGAGTGACTATCTTGAGCCTCTAGGCCTTGTGCCCCTACCAACGACGGTAGTTCCAGAAGACAACAGCCTCAACAACCTTTCTGTCATCCAGTTGTTTCAGATCGATGTAGCCAGCTTGAACGATGACGGGATCAAGCAGGCGTTGAATCGAGCGTTGCTGGTCTTCAATCATGCTTTCCTGAAGAAGGTGATTACCACGGTTGCCGATCACCCACAGGTCATGTCAACGGTCGACAAGCACAAAGTCTACCGCGGTATGATTCAACTCTGCTTGAAAGAATCAAATCCTGCTGAGGCACTCGAATGGGTCAATCGTTATCGAGCAGCATTGATTGAGTCGAAAGAGCTGACCTTCGAGCGACAATTGATGGTCGACGTCAACGAGCTTTCTGCTCTGGCCTTCGACCCCAAAGTCGAGACGCTGCGTCCGTTTATCCAAAAACTGCGACAAACATATGCCGCCAAAATCCCGCAGTTTGAAGCAATTCTGACCGATATTCTGCAAACGGCTCGCTTGCCGGAACTCGTTGCTCCGACGATCGCTCTCCCGGGCGATTCAATGTCGGTTACCCCGTCCAGCGTCTGGGCGACAAACCAGCCAGCCGAACCTGCGTCCGCCGGAAAGTTATGGTTGCCTGGAAGCTGATGTCCGGCGGCAAAGAACGCGTCTTCAAATACGGGCCGAGTCGACAACGCGAGTGGTCGGCCGCCTTTCTTCTATTGAGACCGTGCCAGAGGCAGCGTCGTATCTTCAAGCAGAAGATCTTTTGCTGACGCTGCAGCCAGCAAGTCGTTGGTCTACTCGTCAAGCACGCAAAACATCGCTCTCTTTCTTAGCCCTAAGTGTGAGCGAGGGCCCTTTTTTTACCCGCTTTTTTATCTAAATGGCGGCGGATTCAGTGATTGTTTAATGAGTTCGCTTCCGCTCGACAATCACTCAACGAAGCGCGTCTTACAGTGACGTTCGCTGGAACATCATTAGTTTGCAAGCCGTTACTCTTCAGTACGGTGTGTCTCGTCCGTCGACATTCTTGATGCGGTCCAACTAGACGGGCGAATAGCCACCGGCTGGTTGTCGAAAGACTAACGGTTTGCCCTTTTGTGATGCTGTTACCTCGGTCGTGAAGGCTGCAACCTGGGCTGCATCGTCCAGCACTTCCAGCGAGACCTTCAATCGCCGCGTTTCTCCCGGCTGAACTAGCGGCAAGCGGCCTTGTTCCCGTTCAAATGCTCGAAAGTTGGGATAGTTGAGTCCAGGCTCAAGGCCGGTGACGTAACCGTTCCCATCGGCCTGGGTATTCTTCCACAACGTGAAGCACGGTAGTTGCTTCACAGGAAACCGTACGACGAGTGCAGCCGAGCGGTTGCTGTTAATCAGTCCGGCTAATGCCTCCCCGTTGCTGTTCGCCAGTGGACTGATAAAATACGCCTGTTCGGCATAGCTGGCCCGTGGCCCCAGATAAGTTTGCCACTCGTCAATCCCTTCAGCCGCTCGACTATCGCGTGGGGCGACTTCTTGATGAGGCATCGCAAACGTCGCCCCAGCCTCCAGAAATGGTCGCCCAATGTTAATGTGATACAGCAACGACAAATGCTGTGGTGTATCGGCGAGATTTGTCACTTCGTCGATCACGTCAAACGTCTTTGAGCCGGCGGTGGTGGCCAGCGTGCTTTTCAGCAGCCAGTGCGACCCGAACATGCTGGCTTCTTCAATCTGTCCCACAATCGCCAGCCTCCCTGGACCTGCTGGGTCGATTTGCACCTCGACATGGTGGGCCGGCAAATTGGCCACTCGCCCGTGCAAGGTCAGTTGATCTCCCTGGTCGCTGCCGGGAGGGCCATTCGAGCTGAGACCACAGCGACACAACAGTTCATTGAAGCCGTGCAGCCATCCCAAGTTGCCGCGATCACCCTGGTCCACAAATGCGGGGTGCCGGGGGAGCGAAACGGGCGAATCCCATCCTAGCGGCAGATGGCCACAAACTCCCTTCCACAGGCCCATCCCCCGCTCGGGGAGCAAGCTGATGGCCATGGCACCGCTATCAAGCACGATGTCGTGCAGGCCCGCAGTCGGTCCGGCAGACAACTTCTGGCAACGAATCGACCATTTGTCTGAACCAGCCAGACACAGGCCCCGGCTGGCGGCGATCTCAACCGCGTCGAGGCAAAGGTTCCGATCGGCGTCGATCAGCGGAAATTTTTTGAGCGTTGTCATGTTGGCATCCCTGTTCGATCAAGCACTTCAAGGTGGCTGCCCGGCCTGGTCGATCATCTCTAAAGGCTTGACATTGGAGAGGTTACAGATCTTTTTTTGTACCCGATTAGTCGAATACAAGGCTCGGGATGAATCGGATTGCCTTCTTTTTTCGCCGACCGCCGATGAAACCATTTCTAGATCGCGTTTCAGATAAGAGTTGCGTCCCGTGGCCTTAGATTCAGCGGTCGAACCCATGCCACGACGCGACACTTAACTGCAATGCGGTCTAGAGTCGCGAAACTGTCGAAATCGTGCAATCTGAAGGGTTCATCTTTGTTTACTCCATCCCAAACCGGACCACCGTTTCCCCCTCGCCGCCATGGTCTTTAAGTCCCGGTGACACGATACTCGCCAGCCGCTACAACTCCAGTCCGTCTTGCCAGATTCGCCCAGATTGTGGGAGTGAATTCGGCGTATTAACACAATGTCGCAGCCCGAAACTGGGGTTGTGCCAAGTTGATTATCGTCATCGGAATCTAGAAAACGAGGTCAAACGTGACCGATACCTCCATCGTTCCCAACGGTCTGGCTCAACCCGGCTTACCCCCTGCCAGCGTTCCCTACACCCCCGAGTGGCTGGCTTCGCTCAAAGCCCTGCTGGGAGATGTTGGCTGCAGTCAACTCGGCTTGTACGCCATTCCACACGACCTGTTGTTATCGGTAGTGATTCCGGTCTACAACGAACGTGAGACCTTCCGCACGCTGCTCGATCGCGTCAAAGCGGTCCCCATTCGTAAGCAAATTGTGATGGTTGACGATTGCAGCAAAGATGGGACGACCGACATCCTGAAGCAGATTGCTGCGGAAGCGGAACAGGCCCCCGATGCGATGAATCAGCTCAAGGTCGTCTTTCATGAGAAGAACAAAGGGAAGGGGGCTGCCGTCAAGACGGGCTTCTCGCACACGACCGGCGACATCGTCCTGATCCAGGATGCCGATCTCGAATACGATCCGGCTGAATACCCTCGCTTGTTAAGGCCCATCATCGAAGGGAAAGCTGATGTGGTTTTTGGCAGCCGCTTTCTCGGCGATCAGGCCCATCGTGTGTTGTACTATCGTCACTATCTGGGGAACCAGGTGCTGACGATGTTGTCGAACATGTTTACCAACCTCAATCTGACCGATATGGAAACCTGCTATAAGGTTTTCACGCGTGAGGCCATCGACTCGATCTGGCCAACCCTGCAGCAAGAGCGGTTTGGCATTGAACCAGAGATTACCGCGAAGGTGGCTCGCCGCAAATTGCGAGTCTACGAACTATCCATCAGCTATTCAGGCCGGACCTACGAGCAGGGGAAGAAAATCGGCATGAAGGATGGTTTTCAGGCTCTCTGGTGCATCGTCCGCTACGGCATGGCCGATTAGTCAAGGCTCGGTATCTGGGCGAAGGTGATGCGCGAGCCGCAAAACAGAGCGGGATAGCCTCGGAGAGGGTGACTCTCGACAGGTTTTTGATTCAATTTGGCAGTAATGGCCAGCCAGCCGACCGACCTGGCAATCAGCGGTCTTGATTTCCCCCTTTTGGACCCGCCTGATTTGTCGCCAGCCCACTAACAACCTACGATACAAGTCATTACACACGCTCCGACACCTGAACCTGGCCCGGCCTGTCGTACCAGACAGGCCGCTTCCAAGAAGACCTCAATGACTGAACCCAACAACGAGGATAAGCCCTCCGCTCCGCCAAACTCGACCAAGTCCAGCCCCGTTCGGCTCAAGCGGAAACCCCCAGCCAAGAAAAAGGGGGATGGCGACACCGATCAGCCCAAAACCAATTGGCTGCTTATCAGCATGATCGTCGGCGTACTCCTGTGGTTGGTCTGGATCAACAGCACCAATCCCCGCAACGTCGGATCGACCGTCAAGTACATGTTTCTTTGGAAGCAGGTCGAAGATCAGAATGTCGAGGAAGTTACCTTCCACGGTGAAGTCGTTACTGGCAAATGGAAGAAGGTTCCAGAAAACCCCGAAAAGGGTGGCCGCAAGTTGGCCCCCGAGTTCAATAGCGTTCTTCCCATCCCGGATGACCACGCCCTGTTGAAGCTGATGCGCGAAAGTGGCGTCAAAGTGGCTGGGACCGAACAGCAACCAGGCCAGGCGTCGGCCTTTGTCAGTTGGCTGTTCTTCTCGATGCTGCTGCTCGGAATCATGTGGATGGTCCTTAGGCGAGTGGGAGACCCCATGTCGGGTGGGATGATGAGCAACTTCATTCGCAGCCCAGCCAAGCGGTATCAGGCTTCCGATGTCATCACCACGTTCGAAGACGTTGCAGCAATGGAAGGGGCCAAGCGCGAGCTTCAGGAAATCGTAGAGTTCCTGAAGAGCCCAGCCAAGTTTCAAAAACTGGGTGCCCAGATCCCTAAGGGTGTCTTGCTGATGGGACCACCTGGAAATGGCAAAACCTTGCTCGCCCGCGCAACAGCCGGCGAAGCGGGTGTCCCCTTCTTTTCGATCAACGGTTCCGAGTTCATACAAATGTTTGTCGGCGTGGGGGCCAGTCGCGTCCGAGACATGTTCCGCACCGCCAAAGACAACTCTCCCAGCATTCTGT
>JAIXVG010000345.1 GCA_027483145.1 Planctomyces sp. | reverse complement strand
GCAGGCAGGCCCCAGCCACCGGAATTTTCAGCAACCAGCGATAGATGCTTGGTCCCAGCTTGAAGCCTCTGGTCAACAATTGATACAGGACCCAGAACGCGAAAATCCCCGCCCCCCATCCAACCAGCCACATGATGGCCCCCGCCTCGCCGGTTAGCCCCAGTTGCAGAACATCGATGGCTGCCCCCCCATTCTGTCGCCCAATCACGCCCAGCAGCCAAATCAGACCGGCGACAATCAGGATTGCGGCGGCAAACTGTACCAGGGGCATGGTGATTGCCCCCACGAAGGTCCGCTTCAGACGCGAGAGATTTTCGTAGTGCGAGGCGAGCGATTCGAGGGTTTCGGGCATGGTTCCGGTTTCTTCGGCAATGGTCACCATCTCGATGAACAAATCGGGGAAGAGCCCATGCTGCTGTTTGAAGGCCGATGAAAGATTATCCCCCCGCTTGACCCGATCACGAATATCGGCAGCGGCAGAAGACAAGCCATTGGCCGACGTCTTTCGTCCGGCTGTGTCAATAGCTTTGACAATGCTAACCCCTGAATCGAGCAAGACTCCCAGCGATCGACAAAACGTCGCCAAAACATCCCAGGAGATCTGTCGACTGACTATTCCGAACATCGATTGCCTCGCTTATCGTTTAATTGGGCCTCGTTCAACTGCCGCAAGGAACAAACGCGAACCCGGTGCTTTTCAATTGTTGCGATTGTCGCATTCGACGGCCGATTGTCGCGTCCGATTGGGCAAATTCTATCGCGAAGCCAACACTCAGTTCTCACTTGGCGCGAATTCCAGCCCTCCGGATGACCGGCTAGGGCCTTTGCTTTCTTTAATCTAGGCAAAGTTAACTTTGGATGGCGAGGGCGTACCGCAATGTGGTAGCCCCTGATACGCAGGGTTTCTCACCCCGGGCGCCTTCAAAACAGCGCCCACCACCCGCGAGTTTTGAACGAAGCAAACGCCCCGATGACCGGGAGTCGGCGCCGAACAGACAGAATCGGCAGCCGGGTCGCTGGTGACGCGGGGAAAGGTGAGCGTACAATACCGAATGCGTCCGCTGCGTGAGTCAGACCGTACTCAATGGAGAAGGGTCATCGCCGGTGTGCCGTCCCGACGGTTTCGGGCTGCAGAACCGAGCGATACTCACATAATCTGGCGAACGGGTCGTGCCGAAGCACAATTCGTCGCCATACGAACATCCACAATTTGCCGTTTAACAGGATTGGAAGATGCCCCGTCCGCACTCATTTGCTCACAGGATTTGTCAATTGGCGTTGGGTTGCACGCTGCTGGCAGGCACGGCCTTGATGGCCGCTGCTCCGATTGCACCGGCCGATATTGGACCGGCTGCAGACTTGGAAGCGGAAGCTGTTGCCAAGACCAGTGAACTGGAAGCAATCGTGGCATCGGAAGAAGCCTACGAGGCAGGTAAAGAAAAAGTGCGGCAGGCGGCGACGGTTCTGACGTGCCTCGCCCAGGCTTTGGCCGAACATTCCGATGCGGGGGACGTAGCAGCCAAGGGGCCAGGGATTCGTGATGCGGCCAAAGCCTTGGCAGGGACGAAAGACTTGGCAACCGCTCAAGCTGCTTTTGCGGAAGTGAAAAAGGCATGGGAAGAAGCCCAAGCGGGGGCAGCGGTTGAATTCGACTGGGCCAAGCTGGGGAACATGCATGCAACAATGGAAGAGATGAACAGTCGCAGTGCGGCCCTCCGCAAAGCTTTGAAGCGATCGAAAGACGCAGCGGTCGAAAGTCGGCATGCATTGACGATTGCAGTGCTGGCGGTTGCGACTCATGCCGATACGCATGAAGTAAAGTCGGACGATGACAAGCCGCAATGGTATGAATGGGCAGCCGAACTGCAGGAGCATTTTTCAGCTACCTCCGCAGCAATTAAGGCGAAAGACACCAAGCTGGCTAATACACACTTCGCCAAGGGGATGGAAACTTGCGAACAATGCCACGGCGAATTCAAAGACTAATGCTGTGGAACCGCTTGCGGGCATAGACATCGTATTCGTACCACCCCGCATACCTTGAACTTTCACTCGCCCATATAGAGGGAATGACACCTCGATGAAAAACTTCTGGTTGCTCTCGATTCTTGGGCTAAGCCTTATTGCGATTGGACTGTGTGACGTTCTTCACAGCCGCGTGATTGGGGCCGAGCCAGAAGCACCTGGTCCCGTGACGGTGGATTCGATCAAGGGAGAGTGGGAGTTAGTCGCAGGCCTCAAATCGGGAAAATCGATTTCAGCTGAACGGGCTAAAGGCAAAGCGATCATTACTGCCGAAACGATTACGCTGGAACACGAAGCAGGGCGTTTTGTGATGTCGTACAAGCTTCAGGGGAGCGACATTCCGACCAAGATTGACCTTCAAATTGTCGACTCGCCGTTTGGCGCTGGGCAGAATGAAGTCAAGGGACTTATCCGCATCACAAAATCGGGTCAGCTCCAAATTGGCTATCGTTTTGCTCCTAGCCTGCAAGACGCAGAATATCCACCACGGCTCGAATCGACTGAAGCTAGCGGGCTATCGGTCTATCGTTTCAAGCGAAAAGCCGCGGATGCTCAAGCTGCTCCCTAGCCGTTGGGTTGGACAACTTATTTCGTAACGAATTGGTTTTGTGTCTGGCAGATAGTCGTCAGCGGCGATTGGCGATACTTTGCCACCGTGACGTATGCCAGACATGACGAAGCAAGGAACACCTTTTTGGCTTCGGCGACGCTACTGATTGTCCAAGGGATTGAAGCGGGGACCCGCTTCGATTTGGGCGATCGTCCTGTCACGCTGGGACGGGGCAATCAGTGCGACTTTCGCATTCTTGATACCGAAGCTTCGCGGCATCACGCGGTCATTGAACCCGCAGGAGACGGGTTCGTCCTGACTGACCAGCACAGTTCGAATGGGACAATCGTCAATGGGGAGACGATTGCCAGACACGAGCTTGTGAATGGAGACCAGATTCAAATCGGTCGCACGCTTTTGCTGTTTACCATTAATGCCGATGAGGGGGATGCACCAAGTCCGGCTGAACGAGTTGAGCTCCCCTCCCGTCCTGATCCTCATGATCGCTCGTCCATTGTCAGCCAAGTCGACTTTGTCAGTGGCAACTTGATGCGACCATTGGGAGAGTTCTCCGCTCGCCAGTCGACTAGCGATCAAAACCTGGGCGACTTACGCACGCTTTACCGCATTTCTGAAGAAGCAGTTCGGCCGTCGGCCTCGATTGAGCAGATTCTGACTCGCATTCTGCAATTGACCCTCAGCTCTGTTGATGCGGACCGTGGATGTATTTTGCTACGGTCGCCGCAGTCGGGGGAACTGCTTCCGTCGGCTATTGCCGAAAGAACCGGCCGTCCCCAGTTCGAGCGAATGCAGCTTTCACGCAGTATTGTCGATCAGGTGTTGAAGTCGGAGGTTGGTATTCGCACCACCGACGCGCAGCATGATGCTCGATTTGAAACCGCTGCCAGTGTCGTTCAAGCCGGAATTCGGGAAGCAATGTGTGTTCCGGTCCGGGGACGGCACGAAATGCTGGGGGTGCTGTACGTCGACATTACCTCTTCACTTGAACAAATGGCTGTCTCGGGGCGTACTGCTCGGTTTGATGAAGACCACTTACGGCTGCTATTGGCGATTGGACGTCAAGCAGCCTTGGCCATTGAAACCAACCGCTATCAGGAAGCCTTCGTCCGGGCCGAGCGATTTGCCGCGATTGGGCAGACGATCGCCACACTCAGCCATCACATTAAGAACATTCTGCAAGGGGTTCGTGGCGGAAGTTATTTGATAGACATCGGACTCAAAGACCACAGCGAAGAGCTGGTTCGCAAGGGTTGGACAATTGTTGAAAAAAACCAGAACAAAATCTACGACCTTGTGATGGACATGTTGACATTCAGCAAAGAGCGACAGCCGTTATTGCGCCTCGCTGATCTCAATGAAACTGTCACCGACGTTGTTGATCTCATGCGACTGCGTGCTCACGATGGTCATGTCGTTCTGGAACTAACAACCGATTCTGAGATTCCGCTGAGTACATTTGATGCTGAAGGGATCAACCGGGCAGTACTAAACGTTATTACCAATGCAATTGATGCCTGCGAAGAGACGACCGGTGGGCAGGTGGCTGTTCATACCGGGTTCGACCCGAAGGCTGATTCACTGTGGGTTTCGGTGACTGATAACGGGCCAGGAATTCCGGAAGCACAGATTGGAAAGCTGTTCCAGGTATTTGAGTCAACCAAGGGGGCGAGAGGTACAGGTTTGGGCTTGCCTGTCAGTCAAAAAATCATCCGCGAACACGGAGGTGATATCACGGTCAAAACCGAACTGGGCAAAGGAACCCAGTTCACACTAAGTTGGCCAAGACATGATGAAGAACATGCGCAAACGGGGAATACTCAAGAGTTTGATCAATTGGCGGACGAAGCGTTTTAATGAGTAACTTTGTCAGAGGGGAGAAACTGCAAATGTTGCGGTGGGACAATTCATAAAACTTCTGAAAGCGAAGCTCATTACGGAAGGGAGATCAAACAGACCCGCAAGGTCCTCACTTTGAAAGTTGAACGCCTATCGTTGCTGCAGGATGGCTCTTAGGCTCTCAGGCATCAAGAATATGGGTAGGGTTCCATTGGATCAACCACCTCACCCTCGCATGCACACTCAGTTGATAGCGCACTGGCAAAGCCAGCGGCACACATAGAAAGGTCCCCATCTGTGTGAGATACCGTAATGATGCGTCGATGCAGCTAGCCACAACAGGCTTTTAAAACAAATACAATCAGGTTCTTTTTCTCGAAATGCGGTCGGGCCAACCTATCGCGACGCTGGCCGAAAGAGATGTATGGATTCGCTGGTTCAAGTTTTGCGTCCACTTTGTTTACGACACTTCCCAGCCCGGCCAGTTCCAACCACTGCCGAAGAGCATTTGATTGATTTCGGTTTTCAGGATTCCACCGCAGCCGCAAACAGGTTGAGTTCACTGTTTAGTTATGCGGAATCCCTTCCCGATCTGCCGCTGCTTCTGGAACGAATTGTTCTTTCTGCAGCCCTCGCGCCATCACCCGATAATGCCCTCGTTAACTTTGACCGCTTTTTGCATCGAGCGGACGACCCTGCTTCGCAGCTGCGCTATCTGCTCGACTCGCCGCGAGCGCTTGATATTCTGTTCAAGCTATTCGTTGGCAGCCAGCACTTAACGGAAACGCTGCTGCGAACGCCCGAGGTACTGACGGAACTGACTCAGCAGCGGCGCCTGGCAGACTTGCGAAGTCGCGAAGAGTTTCTGGCGACATCACTTGATGCAGCTCTGCCTCACCAGTTCCTGGAGAATCAGCTCGATGCACTAAGAAGGTATCACCGCCGCGAGATTCTGCGGATTGCGGCAGCTGACACGTTTGGCCTGGTCGATTTGAAGTCGGCGACGGTGCAGCTTTCGCTATTAGCCGATGCGCTAACTGAAGCTACTTGGCGATTGATCTGCAAGCAGGCCAATCGCGATACATCCGGTTTTGTTATTCTGGCCTTCGGTAAACTAGGAGGCGAGGAACTCAACTACAGTTCGGATATCGATCTGTTGTTTCTGGCAGACCAGTCGCAGCCAAGCTGGTTGCCCTTGGCGCAAAGCCTCATTCGAGCCTTGCAGGAGACCACGGCCGAGGGGTTC
>JAIXVG010000024.1 GCA_027483145.1 Planctomyces sp. | reverse complement strand
TCCTCAGTCGGGGGGTTGTGGAAACTGAAGATGAAATGCGGGAGGCCAATCCTCCGAATAAACCGGGGCTGCTAGAAGCCTTGGCGAAGAACTTTATCGAGTCGGGCTTTGACCTGAAGCAACTGGTACGGACGATTTGCCAGTCGAGCACCTATCAGTTGACGTCGCTGCCCAACGACTACAACGCGAAGGACAAGCAAAACTTCTCGCGATATTATCCAAAGCGGCTGTCGGCCGAAGTGCTGTATGACGCGTTCCACCGGTCGACGAACTCGACTGAGAACTTTGCTTCCTTCCCGGCTGGAATCTCGGCAGTGCAACTGGTTGATCCAAACCGAAGTACGTATTTCCTGAAAGTCTTTGGACAACCGCCAGCTGATACTGCTTGCGAATGCGAGCGGTCTGCCGAGGCGAATCTGGCCCAAAGCTTGCACCTGCTGAATAGCACTGAGGTTCAAAACAAGCTGGCTGACGGGAATAGTCGTCCGGCAAAACTGGCGGCCGATACGGCCAGGGACCATCGTGTGAAGGTCGCAGAGCTTTACAAATGGGTTTATGGCCGCGAGCCAGACTCGACAGAGGTCGATTTAGCAACGGCCCATATTGAAAAGAATAAAGAGAACCCTAAAGTCGGGTATGAAGACATCATGTGGGCGCTGATCAATACAAAAGAGTTTTTGTTCAATCATTGAGCGGGCTGATCGGGAGATTGATCGACCGGTTGTTCGTCTAAGTTGTTGCTTCGAGGACGTTTTCTTTGCCAACTCGACCGTTCGGTTTCTAATGAGAAGACCCGAAGGACTGTCGCGGTCGGCTCGGCGGAAATTGTTCGCTCGGCTGGGTTCAAAGAGTTGTTGGGAGACGTTCAAGAAATTGAGATTAACTCGGGTGGTCTGCCTTTTCACCCGTGGCCATGCCTGACTTCTTCCAGACTGCATAACCTGCCTCGCGATTTCGTCCCATCTTTTTCCTCGCCTCGATCAATCAGACCGTCGGTTAGCGTGCTGGCACGATGTGTTCAGGCATTGATGCTGGCCGACCCTGGAAAGTCTCGACTATGTCGGCTCTTCTCGCTCAATTCAAATCAGGTTCATCGACCGAGCGTCAACGTGGAGTGGGCTGTCTTGGCCTGGTGAATTCAGTTCGCGTTGTACTGTTTCTGGCTGGGATTGCGGTATTCAGTGGGACTGCGTTCGCGCAACTGCCGCAAACTCGGGTGCAGGCCATTTTTCCGTTGGGTGGCCAGGCTGGCTCAACATGCGAAGTGTCGGTAACGGTGGGCGTCGACTTAGAAAACTTGACCGGGCTGCGGTTTGATCATCCGGGGATTGTGGCTGTTCCCAAGTCAGCGGGGACAGCCGACCCGAGCGAGATCGTTCCCAATGTGTTTGTTGTGACTATTGGGGCTGATGTGCCAGCCGGGATTTACGATGTTCGGGCGGTCGGACTGTACGGTGAGAGTAATCCCAAGTCGTTTCATGTTGGGAAGTCGGCTGAGCTAACTGAGACAGAACCAACCGGCAATAACAAGTTCGAGGGTGCTCAGTTGCTGCCGGTACCATGCGTGGTTAATGGCCGGTGCGCTCCGGTTGCAGATCTTGATTTCTTTAAGCTGCAACTTCATCAAGGGGAGCGAGTCCTGATCAGAGCACTGTGCAAGCTGCTTGATACGCGTCTTGATGCATCACTTGAGCTGTATGATTCGAATCGAAAGAAGCTGAAGTTTGCCAGAATGACAGTACAGCGAGAGCCGCTGATTGACTTTACTGCGCCGGCAGATGGAGAGTACTTCATCCGGATTTGCGACTTTGTTTATGAGGGGTCCGAAGAGTACGGCTATCGGCTGCTCGTTGACCGTCAGCCTCATATCGATTTTGTTTTGCCCGCGGCTGGGGTTCCGGGGACCACGCAAACGTTTCAGGTCTATGGAAGACTGTTGCCGGGTGGTGTTCCCAGCGGGTTTAAGGTTGATGGAGCCCCTGTTGATGTAGCGACTTTGTCCCATCCGGTGCCTGCTTTAAGCCAGTTTGTGGTGCGAGGCAAAGCGGCTGATTCTCAAGCAGCGGCGGGGCAGAACTGGCCCTTGGTTGTTGCCAACGATTCGGGAAGCAGCTTACCGTTTGCGATGGGATTTTCGGCTGTGGTACCCAGCGTCGAGGTGGAACCGAACAATGCTCCCTCTGCAGCACAAGTGATTACCTTGCCGGCCGACGTGACGGGCCAATTTGCCAAGCGGGGTGATGTAGATGTCTTTCGGTTTTCAGCCAAGGCGGGAGAGATTTACTGGATCTCGGCCTTAGGACAGCGTTTGGGAAGTGTGGCTGACCCGTACATTGTAGTTGAACAAGTGGTGGTGAATGAGCAAGGTGAGCAGCCCGCCAAGCGATTGCTTGCCGCTGATGATGACCCGCAGAATCCACTCTCGTTCGAGTTCGAAACAACAAGTAAAGACCCGAGTGTGCGGTTTGTTGCCCCGGCTGATGGCGATTATCGAGTGACGGTGCGCGATCGAGCGAGTGGACTCGCGGATAACCCTGCCACGTTTTATCGGCTGCTAATCGAACCAGAGAAGCCCGACTTTGTCGCGATTGCTGCGGTATCGGCCCCTAATGCACCGAACGTGCGGAACTCGACCATCTGGGGACTAAGCCTCAGGAGGGGGGGGAGTGCCAGTTGCGATATCGCAATCATTCGGCAGCATGGCTACACCGGTAAGATCAAGGTATCAGCTGAAGGATTACCAGCGGGCGTCACCTGTCGTGAGATTGAATTGGGGCCACAAGCCAATCTGGGAACGCTGGTATTCAGAGCGGCGGCCGATGCGGCGATGGGAAGTGGTTCAATTCGCATCGTTGCGACCGGAGTGACCGATTCCCCAGCTGCGGTGGCGGAAGTGACTGCGGCCTGGCAAGCCTGGAACGGGGCGATCAAGCAACAGATGGCCAATGCTCCACAGTTAGTCGAAGCACGGCAGAAGCTGGCCCAGCTTGAAGCAACTTACAACGAACAAAAAGCACAAGCCAGTGCTCAACCCGAGAATGTCGACCTGGCTGCTGCAGCGTCAGCGACAGAGCAGCAGGTAGTTGCTGCCGCCCAGAACGTGATGACGGTTGAAGCGGCTGGCCAGGCTGCTATGGGCCAGGTTTCCGCGACCATGGCTTCGCTGCAGGGAGTGATCGACAAACGAACTGCGAGCCAAATAGTGATTAGGCATGCTGCTCGGTATGGTGCAGTCATGTTTAATGCGGTAGGCCCAAATCAGCCCAGTAAGGGCAGGCAAACCGATCAATTAGTTCTATCGGTGCTTTCTGAAGCGGCTCCGTTTCATATAGAGGTCGAGCCATTAAGGGTGATTGCCGGGCACTATTCGCAAGTGCTCGTGCCGGTGCAAGCAGTTCGACAGCCTGGATTTGAAGCAGCCATTCCGCTGACGCTGGTAGGAGTACCACCGAATCTGGGGGTCGAGAACAAAACAATTGCGGCGGGGCAGACTTTAGAAGTCTTGAAGCTGACGGTGACGGGCAATGTTCAGCCTGGGATTTATCCACTGCGGATTGGCACCGTGGCGCAAGCCCCATTCCGGCGCTGGCCTGAGCGATTGGATAAGGCTCAGGCCGTACTTGCAGTGCGGCAGGCGGAAGTGACGACAGCAACCGAGCAGGTAGCCAATACGACTCGCATTCGTGATGAGCTGGTTGCAAAGGTTAATGCGGCTAACGAAGCACTGCGTTTGGCTGGCGAGGCAAAAACGGCCGCCGAGGAGTTGTTGAAG
>JAIXVG010000619.1 GCA_027483145.1 Planctomyces sp. | reverse complement strand
GCCCGGAGGGGGGCTTCAACCTGACCGAGCAAACGTTGGCACAAAAGGGGGGAGACAGCGGCGAGGCAATCGTCGCCGGGGACGCAGAGAAAAGCCTCTTATGGAAACGTGTCAGTTCTAATGAAATGCCACCCAAGCATCCGCTCAGCGACTCGAAGAAGGGGCTACTCAAACAATGGATCGACGAAGGTGCGCACTGGGGCGAAGGTGTGTTGGATCTGTTCTCGATCACAACAGATAGCCGAGCCGGCCGCGATTGGTGGTCGCTTCAGCCACTTCGCGAAGTTTCAGCACCGGCGTTGGATTCCCAGTGGGGACGCAACGCAATCGACGGATTCGTCTGGGAACGTTTGCAAGATGAAGGCCTGTCACCGTCTGCGGAAGCGGAACCACGCAACCTGATTCGTCGACTCTATTTTGACCTGACCGGATTGCCACCGACGCCGGAACAGGTGGCTGCTTTTGTCGCCGACCACTCAGATGGGGCCTACTCGAAGATTGTTGACGAGTTATTGAACTCGATCCATTACGGCGAGCGCTGGGGACGGCACTGGCTGGATATCGTTCGCTTCGGCGAAAGCGACGGCTTTGAACGCAACTTTCAACGAGAGAACGCCTGGCCTTATCGCGACTGGATTATCAGTGCTCTGAACGACGACATGCCCTATGACGAATTCGTGCGAATGCAGCTGATTGGAGACCAACTGGTCGGCGGAAGGGTTGGTGCAGCAGCAACAGGCTTCTGGGTTGCAGGTGTTCACAACACCGTGGTCGGTGGCAGCTTACGCATGCAGCAGTTGGCACGGCAGGATGAAATTGAAGACGTACTAGGAACGCTCGGTCAGACATTCGTCGGGTTAACGTTCAATTGTGCCCGCTGTCACGACCACAAATTCGATCCCCTCACACAGACCGAATACTATCAGTTGGCTGCGGCCATCTCAGGGCTCGGTTATGGCGAACAAGAGATTGCTGTTCCCGACGAGCAAGCCATGTTGGCGACCGTTGATTCGCAACTCGATCAATTGAGAGAGGAACTTGCGGTCATTGACATCGCTACGCGGCAGAAGATTGCTACCGCGCGACCAGGCGGCGAAGTGGTCGCTGTCAAACTACCCAAGCCTCTAGCACGCTGGGATTTCGATAATGATCTCAATGATTCGATTCTCCAACTGCACGGTACCGCTCATGGCACTGCGCGCATTGAAGGTGGTGCTTTAATCCTGGACGGTAAGTCCTTTGTCGAGTCCGCTTCAATACCAATCGACATTACTGAAAAAACGCTCGAAGCGTGGATTCAATTAGACAACCTCGATCAACGGGGTGGCGCGGCGATTTCGATCGGCGATCTGAATGGCGTGATCTTCGATGCCATGGTGTTTGGCGAGCGTGACCCGCAACAGTGGATGAGCGGCAGCAATAACTTTCTTCGGACCGATTCATTTCATGGAAACACGGAAGCAAATGCGATCGACACGCCAGTTCACATTGCAATCGTTTACCAGAAAGACGGAACGATCATTGGATACCGAAACGGAATACCTTACGGCCAATCGATTCGTAAGTCTGAACTGCAACCGTTTGGAGCCAACCAATCGCAGATCGTGTTTGGACTTCGGCACAAGCCTCCCGGCGGGGATCGACATTTAAAAGGACGACTTCACGGCGCAGCATTGTACGATCGAGCCTTAACGCCCGACGAAGTAGCGGCTGCATCGCGAAACGCAGCCGACTATATTTCTGAAGACCAACTCCTCGCCACCCTCGATGAAACGCAGCAACAACAGCGGGCATCATTAAAAGTCCAGATTGCGGACCTGACAAAGACGCGTGCTGGGTACGCTGCCAGGGCAAAACAAAAGATCTACACACTAACACCGGGGTCTGGGCAAACAACGAGCATTCTGTTGCGTGGCGACCCAGACAACATTGGCGAAGTCGTTTCACCAGCAGCAACACAAGCCATCAAAGGTCTTTCGGCCGACTTTGGTTTGCCACCAGATGCACCGGAAGGAGACCGTCGCCGAAAGCTGGCACAGTGGATTACAAGTGAACGTAATCCCCTTTTTGCTCGCGTGATTGTCAATCGTATCTGGCATTACCATTTCGGAGTCGGCATCGTTGATAGTCCTAACGATTTCGGTTTCAACGGCGGGCGGCCGAGTCACCCCGATCTCTTGGAATACCTCGCATCTCAGTTTCGCAGTGGTGGGTATCGTCTCAAGTCGCTGCATCGGCTGATTGTTACGTCCAGTACGTATCGCCAGGCAAGTTACGGATTAGCAGACACTGAGCGGCAGAAAGCATCCATGGTCGATGCATCCAATCGTTTGCTGTGGCATGCGAATTCTCGGCGACTCGAAGCCGAATCATTGCGCGATGCGATACTCAGCGTGGCAGGCCAGTTGAACACAAGCGGAGGCGGCCCCAGTTTTAAAGACGTATCGATCACACTCAACAACGGCACAACCTATTACGAACCGATCGACGTCGACTCGGCCGAGTTCTTCAGGCGGACCGTTTATCGATTCAACCCACGCGGCGGACGCAGCGCGCTGCTCGATACATTCGACTGCCCCGACGCCGCTTCCAATGCGCCGCGAAGATCGGTGACCACAACACCGTTGCAATCGCTAAGCCTGTTGAACAACGCACTTGTGCTGCGCATGTCCGAAGACTTTGCTCAGCGCGTTCGCAATGAGGTTGGCGACAGTCACTTGGCTCAAATCAATCGAGCGTGGCAACTGGCTATCGCACGCGGGCCGACTGAGTTCGAGCGAGAGCTTTCAGAGAAGCTGGTAGCCGAGCATGGATTGTCGGCCCTGTGCCGCGGTCTGTTTAACATCAACGAGTTTGTCGTCATCGAATAGCAATCAGTCAAATCGCCACGTCTGCATCGGAGAAACTCATGAATCCCCTTCACGCTCTCGATCGTCGAGACTTTCTCCACTGGGGCATTAACGGACTGGGTGCCACGGCCCTCGCTTCATTGCTGGCGAGTGAAAACGCAACGGCTTCGAACAGTTCTAATCCGCCCGTCGCCAAAGCAAAACGAGCCATTCACATTTGTTTGGTTGGTGGCTTAAGCCATATCGATTCGTTTGATTACAAACCACAGCTGACAAAGCTGCATGGCAAGTCGCTGCAAACAAACGAAAAGCCCGATATTTTCTTTGGCCAAGTGGGGCTGTTGCGCGGTGAAGACTGGAAGTTTAAGCCGCGCGGCCAAAGTGGCTTGATGATCTCCGATTTGTTTCCGCACATTGCCGAGCTTGCTGATGACTTGACGGTGCTGCGGAGCATGGAATCCAAATCGGCCAATCACACTCCTGGATTGTTCTTGGCCAACAGCGGTTTCGAGTTCAACGGGTTTCCTTCAATGGGAAGCTGGATTTCATACGGCATGGGCGTCGAGAACGAATCGCTGCCAGCCTATGTCGTTCTCAATGATGAGCGCGGTGCGCCGAACACCGGCGCTTCCACCTGGAGCAGTTCCTTTCTGCCATCAAATCACCAGGGAGTCGTCCTCCTTGGTGGCGAACAACCAGTTCGTGATTTGTTCTCCGGCAAAAAGTATAGCAACGAAACTAACGCGGCGACGCTGCAGTTTATCCAAGCGGTGAACCAGCAGCATGTCGATCGGTCAGGTCCAGATGCCACGCTGCTTGCGCGACTGAAGAGTTATGAACTGGCAGCAAGAATGCAAACATCGATTCCGCAAGTCAGCAGCTTTGCCGACGAATCAGCCGCGACTCAGGAGGCATACGGGATCCACGACCAACAAACTGCCGATATGGGCCGACGTTGTTTGCTCGGCAGACGATTACTGGAACAAGGTGTGCGGTTCGTGCAGTTGTTTTCCGGCGGCCCGATTGCAGGCGCTCCTCGCGCGAGTTGGGACGCGCACGAGAATGTCAAAGAGAACCATACTTTAGAAGCAGGCCGAATTGACAAACCTGTCGCTGCATTGCTGAAGGATCTCAAACAGCGCGGCCTGTTACAGGATACACTCGTCCTGTTCACAACAGAATTCGGTCGCACGCCGTTTGCCCAGTCGGCGGCTGACCAGGTCGGTCCCGGACGCGATCACAATCGTTACGGCTTTAGTTGCTGGATGGCCGGTGCCGGACTGAAGCCTGGTATCGCGTTTGGCAGCACCGATGAAATCGGCTGGAAGGCGGTCGAGCGGCCGATCCCCTGGCACGATTTTCACGCCACAATCCTGCATCTGTTCGGTATTAACCACGAACAACTCACCTATTACCACAACGGCATTCAGCGGCGGCTAACGAACGTCCATGGAGAAGTGCTTGGCGACATTCTTGCTTGAATGCCGATTCAACCTGGACGCCCGTCGCCTGCGGTCGACTGCTCAATAAGGCTCGCTAACGAGTGATCGTGCCAGCTTGTCTGTCAGTATCCCTCCGATGATTGGAATCAATCTCCGCAAAAATGCATTCGCCCTGAAGCCAGGTGTCAGGGTTGAATCAGCAAGTTTACAATGGGAATCACGGCTAGTTCGTTCGCAACGCGTGATTTATGAGTGAAGCGGACGTAGAGATCGCCATTGTGTTCAACTGCATATGGACAGCCAAGTAGGGTCCGCTCCGCGGACCAAAACGTCGTTGAGCAGCTATCGAAGCAAAGGAACGACCCATTCGGTCCGCACAGAGGGCGGGGTGGCCCAGACATCGCTTTGGATGTCTGGGTTGCAGAGCAACAAGAGGCATTGACGGTTCGTGGAGCTCTTCACCAGATCAATCCATGAGCAAGCTTCGCCGAGCCGACGATGCCCTGTATGTCCATTTCATCACCTTTTCCTGTTACCACCGCCGTCGGTTACTTGAGCTCGACCAACCGAAGCGAATCCTGCTCGGCATCCT
>JAIXVG010000057.1 GCA_027483145.1 Planctomyces sp. | reverse complement strand
TGGGGCACATTGACCAAACGGTGGAACCTGCTGAAAGGCAATCTGCAGTTCATACAGTGAGTCGCGACGCCCCTCATCAACGCGCGGGGCCTGACTGGTCGGACCAATAAACATCCCGGAAAACAAATACGACAACGATGGATGGTTGATCCAGAACGCAACCAGACTTCTGAGAAGATCGGGCCGCCGCAGGAAGGGACTGTCGGAGGGGCTGATTCCGCCCAGGACAACATGGTTCCCCCCACCCGTCCCTGAATGACGGCCATCGAGCATGAACTTTTCGGTGCCAAGCCGCGACAGCCGAGCTTCTTCGTATAGAGTAGTGGTTAGTTCGACCGCCTCATCCCACGACTTAACGGGCGGAATATTGACCTCAATCACCCCCGGGTCAGGGGTGACCTTGAACTGATCGAGCCGGTAGTCGGGAGGAGGCATGTACCCTTCGATGGCGATGGGCATATTCAATTCTTCGGCTGTCGCTTCAATCGCAGCGATCAAGTCGAGGTAGTCTTCAGCCGATTCGGTCGGGGGCATGAAGATGAACAGCCTCCCGTCTCGCGGCTCGATCGTCATCGCGGTCCGCACATAGGCCGTGTTGGCGGGCACCGGTCCATATTGGGCCGAATCAGCTTTTGGATGCTTGATTTCAAGTGGTTTGGGCTGAGGCTTCTTCGGATCTTTGGCCGATTCCAGTTGCTGTCCCATGCGGTAACCGCCGCCTACGTCCGAGTATCGCTGGTCGACCGGCCCCGGCAGACCGGCGATCGACGCCTGCTTCGACTTGCGGTCAAACTTGGGTAAGGCTGCCCGTTCGATCGTCGGGTCAACGGTGTAAAGCTCACTAAACTGGGTCGAGCTGCCGGTCAGGTATGGCAGCGAATCGATTGGCAAGCGAAAGCCCATCGGGGAATCGCCGGGAAGCAGATAAAGCTGATCTCGGCGGACAGGCCAAGGGCCGCTTGTCCACTTGACCTGAGACTGCCACCACTGGCGACGCACAGGAAGCACGACCCCGGTTGGTTGATCGAGTCCGCGCTGAAAGACGCGCGCCAGTCTGGCCCGTTCTTCAGGGTCTTTCAGTTTAGGGTTGATCACATCCTCATTGATCGGCAGCCGCTGCTCGCGCAGGACGTAATACGCGACATCTTCGAAGGCTTTTGAAATGTAGCGAGGATCAAGTTCGAGCCGTTCGGCCAGCGTTAGCGCAAATCGTTCAGCATCTGCAACGGTGAATTTGTACGAGGTGTTTTCATCCGACAAGAGCCGGTGATTACTCCAGACCGGAGCGCCATCTTTTCGCCACAACAGGGTAAAGGCCCAGCGGGGAAGTGATTCGCCGGGGTACCATTTCCCTTGCCCGTAGTGCAAGAGGCCACCTGGGGCATAGCGGTCACGCAAGCGGCGAATAAGAACATCGGCCCGTTGCCGTTTAGTCGGTCCGGTCGCTGCAGTATTCCATTCTTCCCCTTCCATGTCATCAATCGAAACAAAGGTCGGCTCGCCACCCATGGTGAGCCTGACATCGTTGTCTTTCAGGAAGTGATCGACATGTTGACCCAGTTGATTGATCGCCTGCCACTGTTCGTCGGTGTAGGGCTTGGTGACGCGGGGGTCTTCGTGAATGCGAGAAACGGTCATCTTGAAGTTGAATTCAGACGTCACCTCACCGGTTACGCCCAGTGCAGGGCCAAGCGCACCCGTGATGGGGGCTGCCGTGGCCGGGTCGGGGGTGCAGGCAAGAGGAATATGACCTTCGCCGCACAATAGTCCCGAAGTCGGGTCGAGACCGACCCAGCCTGCACCGGGGAGATAGACTTCGCACCAGGCGTGCAGATCGGTGAAGTCAACTTCGGTGCCACTGGGACCATCGAGCGATTTGACATCCGGGGCAAGTTGAATCAAGTAGCCAGAGACAAACCGGGCGGCGATTCCCAGATGGCGAAACAACTGAACGAGGAGCCAGGCCGAGTCGCGGCAGGAGCCCGATCCTAATTCGAGTGTGTGCTCTGGCTCTTGAACGCCTGGCTCCATCCGAATGGTGTATCCCACTTTGGACTGAACGAGTTGATTGATGGCGACCAGAAAGTCATTGGTCCCGATATCGCGGAGTTGGCTTTCTTTGAGGAGGGCCGCAAGTTTAGGCCCAGGTGGGCTACACATGAGGAAAGGTTGCAGGTCGGTCGCCAACCAGGGTTCGTAGGCGAACGGAAACCGCTCGGCATAGCTTTCCAGAAAGAAGTCGAAGGGGTTGATGACCGTCATGTCGGCGACAAGGCCAACTTCAAGGCGAAACTCTTTCGTCTCTTTGGGGAAGACCAATCGCGCAAGGAAGTTGCCGTAAGGGTCTTGTTGCCAATTGAGGAAGTGGTCTTTGGGAAAGACCTTCAGTGAGAAGTCGTGGACTGGTGTGCGGCAATGGGGGGCAGGCCTCAGGCGAATGACCTGTGGGCCGAGGTTTACCAAGTCGCTGTAGTCGTAACTGGTGATGTGGCTGAGCGCAACGCGGATCGTCATCGAAGGCCTTTGTAAATCGCCAAGTGCCGAGTTAGTGCCGAGTGTGAGATGTTTTGCCTGCTCAACCTATCTGGGGATGTTGCGCGGACATTGTTGATGACTTTGGGTCGGAATGTTCTGACGGGACAACCTAGCCTGTTTTACCCTCTTGATGCGGGCCGGAAGCCCCAGTTGTGCGAGGCGTTCCAGCAGCACTGAAGGTGTTGAGGTCGATCGGTTCGCCCGGGATTTTGGGATCGCTAATGTCTAAGCAGCAATTTTCATGCGGGGCGAGAAAAAAATGAGCAATCGGTGCCCAAAAATCAGGAGTAGCTACGGCTGATTCTTTGCAGCCGTTTGTAGCCGCTCGGGTTCGGTGTTTAGGTAAACACATCATAATAGGCATATGGGCCAGTTTTGCGCCTGCCAAGCCGCTTGGCCCAATTGGACTTACCGGGCCATCTTAGGTCGATTTCGGTGGGGTCGAGCCTCGGCAGGGGCAATTGGAAGTTCTGTTCGTTTGATTGTTAGTTTAGGTTGAGTTTGGTTGTAAGTCTCTGGTGTTTGGGAATTAACAGCAAATTCTGATTGGCTTCCCAGAATGTTGGCCAGGAGGTCTGAACGTTTTGGGGGTCTTCGGAAGAAATTCTGCTGAAACAACTGACGGACTGCCCGGTTTGTAAGCAGGCCGTTTTGAGTCCAATTGGTTCTCTGCCGGGGTAGCCGAGTGCAAAAAGGGGGAAGTTCCCAGTAGATTGGATGATTCCTGCAGTGATCGCAGGGAGTGGATGTGCTCTGCCCCAATGCCGTCAAAGTGATTCCATGCCTGCGAAGAAGCTGTCTGATGTGCTTGAGTCTCCCAGTCTGGTCGAGCAGATCACGATTGGCCTGATGTCGACGGCAACGGGTATCTGGTTCTTTATGATTGGGGCCTCGTTTGGCAGCTTCTTGAATGTGGTCGTGTACCGCATGCCGCGCGGCAAGTCGCTGTGGAGAACTCCGTCGGCCTGCCCGCGCTGCGACAATAGAATTCGGCTGAAGGACAATATCCCGGTGGTGGGGTGGCTCAAGTTAGGGGGCAAGTGCCGCGATTGCAGCTTACCGATTCCAATCCGCTATCCGTCGGTCGAGTTCGTCGCGGGGGCGATCTTCGTTTTGTTTTTATTTGCGGAACTGGTGAGTGGCGGGGCGAACCTGCCGATCCGCCCAATTGATTCATATCCGGGAATCACGTGGGCCGTCTGGTCGCTGCGGTATCCCGATTTGATTCAGTTGTATTTGTATCACATGCTGTGGTTGATGCTGGTTCTGGCTGTGATGCTGATCGGACTTGATCGACAACGGGTCCCACAAGGGCTGTTGGTGTTCGGGTTGATGGCGGGGCTTGCTTGGTTATGTGTCGAGCCGAGGCTGCACCCTGTTGCGAACATCGTTCCTGCTACAGGAGCGGGCGTTTGGACGGGTGGCGACTGGTTTGCGAACTGGACATGGAGCCAGCGTGGCAATGCAGTTGGCCAAGGGGTGTTTGGCTGGCTGTGGGGTGGGGCGGTCGGGAGCTTGATTACCTTGCCAGTAGCCCGCAGGTTGGCTGGGGCAGTTCGCTTAGCGACCATTTCGGTTTGCGGATTGGGTGGGCTGTATTTGGGGCCAGAGAGTGTGACTTCTTTAGCACTCATTATTGTGATTTGTCGAGCGGGGTTTGCTGCCTGTGCTTCGTTCGCACCGATGGTGGCATTTTGGGGGCAATCGTGGGCTCTGCTACTGGGAAGTGTGGTCCAGCTGACTGCGTGGCGGTGGTTGGTGTCGCTTTCCCATTGGCCTGGACCAGGAACATCGGCTGGTTGGCAGCTGATTGGTGTCGCAGCAACGGTAGGGCTGGCATTTGCAGGGCGATTGCTGCGCGAGCCGGTGGTCGCCGCCGAGAGTGGTCCGGCTGAATCTGAGACTGAAGCCAAGAGAGCGGAAGTTGATCTGACGGCGGTTGGTTGATCGAAGGAAGAGAAGGTAGCAGAATTCAGCGGGCGACTGCTTTTTGGTTCCTGACACCTTTTTTGAATGGAACGGGGCTAGCAAGACACTGGCATAGCCTGTGGCACACACAACAAGACATTTCGGAAGTGCCAATCAGCGAAAAAGGTTCCTGACACCTTTTTTTGTGTTTAACCAAACATCGCTTCAACTACTTCGCGGGGGGCTTCGGCGAAGGAGAATGGTTCCATCGAATACGAGGCGCGGCCCTGGGACAAGCTGCGGACTTGAGTGCTGTAGCCAAACATTTGCGACAGGGCGGCTTCGGCTTCGATGACAATCAGGTTCCCGCGCATGCCTGTATTCATGATTGACGCGCGGCGCGAATTGAGGTCGGCCGTGACGTTCCCCAGGAAGTCGTTGGGGGTGACCACCTCAATCTTCATGATTGGTTCCAAGAGAACCACACCGGCTGTTTCGAGGCAGTCGCGGAGGGCCATTGTCGCAACGGCACGAATGGCGATTTCGTTGGTTTCCTTTTCGCGATAGCCCGCATCAAGGACCGAGATCTTGACGTTCATTAACGGGAAGCCCAAGAGGCCCCCTGCTTTGGACTCGTCTGAGAGAGCCTGCATGAGAATGGGGACCAGCTCGGCCGGTAAGGTGCCGGGCTTGAGTTTGTTTTCAATGACGATTGGCTGCTCGCCGGTATGGGGTTCAACTCTCAGCTTGATGGTGGCAAAGAGGGGGGCGGCTCCGGCTTGCCGCTCGAAAGTATTCTCTCGTTCAATCGCTTTCTTGATGGTTTCGCGATAGGTGACGCGGGGCTTGTGGACCTTCATTTTGAGACCAAAGTCGCGCTGCATGCGGTGGCTGATGATTTCGAGATGAAGTTCGCCCATGCCACTGATGATGGTTTGCCCAGTCTCTTCGCTGATTTTAGCCCGGAAGGTTGGGTCTTGTTTGCCGAGCAAACGAAGTGTTTCTTCGAGCTTTTTGCGATCGGCACTGGAATCAGGCTCGATGGCCATCGAGATCACCGTTTCGGGGAAGGTGATCGACTCGAGCAAGATGGCTTGATTGGGGTCGCAGAGGGTATCGCCGGTGACCGAGTCTTTCGGGCCAATAACGCCAACAATGTCTCCGGCGGTGGCTTCTTCCAGTTGTTCGCGCGAGTCGGCCTGCACCTTCCACAATTGGGTGATCATTTCTTTAGCGCCGGTGCGGGGGTTTAGCAGACGCGAGCGGCTTTTGAGGATACCTGAATAGATGCGGACGAAGCACAGCTCGGAGTGCTCATCAACCTGAACCTTGAACAACAGGCCGCAAACTGGTTCGGACGTTGATGGCTTGCGAACTTCAACCGCGTCTTTTTTGGGATTGGGGTTCTTGCCGGTGACCGGGGGAACATCGAGTGGGCTGGGGAGGTAATGAATCACGCCGTCGAGGACCGGTTGAACGCCGGTGTAGTCGAGGCTGGAACCGCAGAACAGGGGCTGGAACTGGCCGGTGAGCGTTCCAAGCCGCAGCAGGCGATGAATATCGGGAATGGGGATGTCGCCGGTTTCGTCGTAGATGGCGAAGATGTCATCATCGAGGATAGCGATTGTTTCCAGCAGCTTGGCGCGATAGTAGTCGGCTTCGTCTTTGAGTTCGGGAGGGATCTCGGCCGAGGTGATATTGCGGCCTTGCGATTCGCGATCGAAGTAGAGCGCCTGCCGACCAATGAGGTCGATGATTCCCCGGAAGCCATCGGGGTTGGTGATGGGACCTTCGCCAATGGGGATTTGCAGCGGAACGGGCTGTGCCTGCAGCCGCTCTTGCATCTGGTTCAGAACACGCTCAAAGCCGGCCCCGATACGATCCATTTTGTTGATGAAGCAAATGCGGGGGACGTGGTATTTATCTGCTTGCCGCCAGACGGTTTCGCTTTGCGCTTCGACCCCTTCGACGGCGCTGAAGATGACGACGCCGCCATCAAGAACACGCAGGCTGCGTTCGACTTCGGCGGTGAAATCGACGTGGCCAGGCGTATCGATAATGTTGATGTTGCAATCTTGCCAATGACAACTGATGGCTGCGGAGTAGATGGTGATGCCCCGTGCGGCTTCTTCCGGGTCGAAGTCGGTAACGGTGTTTCCATCGTCGACGTTCCCCATGCGATGGGTCACACCGGCATAAAACAGAATTCGCTCGGTGGTGGTCGTCTTGCCAGCATCGATATGGGCGATGATTCCAATATTGCGAATTTTGTTGATATCACGAGACATGATTGATTTGCTTTTAGTCGCAGATGGAAGGAGGGCTACCCTGGCGTGGGGTATTGGTTTGACGCTAGTGCAAGTGGATTACTAACCAATTTACCGACACTGCATAGGATATCGCCGAGTGGCCGAAGAGCCTAGAAACAGGGTTTGATTGACGGTAAACAAAAAACCCGATCTTCGTTCGCGCGGTGAGCGAACGGAGATCGGGCCAATTAGTCGTGGCAGCCGGTGCCTAGCTGTGATGAAGCGAGTTTAGGAAGCGGCTGGGGTTGGAGCGGGCATCTTTTCGAGGATTGAGTCGATCAGGCCGTACTTGAGTGCTTCTTCGGCCAGCATGAAGTTATCGCGGTCGGTATCGGCTTCGATTTTGTCGAGCGTTTGCCCGGTGTGCTTTTCGTAGATTTCGTTCATGCGGCGTTTAACACGGAGGACTTCCTTCGCGTGAATGCCCAGTTCGGTTGCAGTTCCCTGCATGCCGGCCAATGGCTGGTGAATCATGATGCGGCTATTAGGTAGGGCGAAACGCTTCCCTTTCTGGCCGGCAGTTAAGAGGACCGAACCCATACTGGCGCACTGGCCGATGCAATAGGTGGCCACATCGCACGTGATGAACTGCATGGTGTCGTAGATGGCCATGCCCGAGGTGATCGATCCACCGGGAGAATTGATGTAGAGGTGAATATCGGCCTTGGGGTCTTCGAACTGCAGATAGAGCAATTGGGCGACCATGGTATTGGCTACATCATCGTTGATGGCGCTTCCGAGGATGATGATGCGATCGCGCAAGAGGCGACTGTAGATGTCCATCGCCCGCTCTTCGCGGCCGGTCTTCTCG
This sequence comes from Planctomyces sp., assembly GCA_027483145.1. GTDB lineage: Bacteria > Planctomycetota > Planctomycetia > Planctomycetales > Planctomycetaceae > JAIXVG01. Next base: position 6,954 of record JAIXVG010000057.1, on the reverse strand, counting down.
ACGACATATGGGACTAGGCTGGTCATGGGAATCCTTTGCGGGGAGTGACTGATAATGGCTTATCCGAAAACACTCTGATGCGGCGGTACTACATGGTTAATGTCGGGTTTTCGAACAGGTACGACCGTGTTTTCGGAGAGTGTTAAGCTAAATGCTTCGAGAAACGAAGCAAGCTTAGGTAGCAGGGGCAGCAACTTTCTTATTGTTGACCAGGACTTCATCAACCAGCCCGTATTCTTTGGCTTGACCAGCGTTCATGTAGCGATCGCGTTCGGTATCGCGAGCGATGACTTCCACTGGCTGGCCCGTATGTGATGCCAGAATTTTGTTGAGGATTTCGCGGGTATCGAGAATGTCCTGAGCCTGGATTTCGATATCGGAGACTTGGCCACCCACTTCGCCATAAGGCTGGTGAATCATCATTTTCGAGTGTGGCAGGGCATAGCGTTTTCCTTTGGTACCACCAGCGACCAGAATGGCGCCACCGCTGGCAGCCATCCCCACGCAGTAAGTGGCCACACTGCACTGCAGGAACTGCATCGTGTCGTAGATGGCCATGGTCGAGGTGACCGAACCACCAGGCGAATTGATGTAGAAGTGAATGTCCTGATGGCGATTTTCTGACTGCAGAAAGAGCAGCTTCATCACGATGAGGTTGGCGCTGGCATCGTGGATGGGGCCATCAAGAAACACGATGCGGTTTTCGAGCAACAGATCGCCAATGCCCATTTGTCGTTGGCGCGAGTAGCCCCCTGCTGCAGAGGCATTTTGCCAGTCACCATTTTTCCAGTCCCCGCCGAGGGCATTGGCGAGATGGCTGGGGAAGTCGGAAGCCTGCCCATAGCGACGGCTGGACGATTCGCCGGGTGGAGTCAATGAGCCGAACATGCGGTTCCTTTTTGAGAGTGTTCTGCCTGTTTCCCGGCTGTTGTTAACCGAGGTGCTTAATTGTGGCTGTGACGCCAATGGAGTGACGAGGTTAACTTGAGCATGAATTGGTGAACGGGACAACGTCAATCGGCATGCGTCGCCCGACAGGCCCAGACTGTAGACGGATTGAGCCCATTGGGGACGTCTGTATTTTGGCAATTCAAACCGGCGAGACAAGGGGCGACCAACGTGGATTCCTGTTTGCTGATGACCCGTTCGGAAAGTGCGATACGGGCATCAGCGATCCGGTACAAAAGCTGCCGGGTAGAAATGAAACAAGGCCTGACGTTGATTCGTCAGGCCTTGTGTTTAAGTCAGTTAGTTGGTTGTTTCTTCGTCTGAATCATCATGTTCGTCGACATCAGAGGTCAGGGCGGCATTACCGCAGATGGCAATCGGAATCGATTGAACATCGACTGTGGGGACCGGTGGAGAAGCAATATCCTCAAACTCGGCATACTTGAGGATGTGGTCCACGGCCTTACGTTCGCGGATTTGTGCTTCGAGGTTATCGAGCATGCCGGTTTTGGTGAGCCGGGCACGCAGGCGACGGGGTGTTTCCCCGCTTTGCAACGCCATTGACTGAATCTCAGCTTCGATATCAATCGGTGTGACTTCGATGTTTTCCAGTGTTGCAATTTTGTCGAGAACGAAGTGTTCTTTGAGTGCCTGGCGAGTCGTAGTAATGGATCGCTGGCGAATTTCGTTTTCGCGGGCACGAACTTCTTCGGCGGTAAAGCCGGCCTGCCGCATTTCAAGGATTTCGCGGCGGAGAGCGTTTTCGACCTGTCGGCTGACCATCGATTCTGGCAGATCCCATGTTGCAGAGGCGGTGATCTGCAGAAGGACTTGCTTGCGAGTTTCCTGCCGCTGCTGGAAGACGACCTGACGGTCGAGCATGCTGCGGACTTCGTCGCGCAGGTCCTCGATGCTTTCGAATCCAACCTTTTCTGCGAATTCGTTGTTGAGCTCGGGGTTGCTACGAACCTGAACTTCTTCAACCTTGATGACCACGTCAACAATTTCGCCGCGCATTTCGACAAATTCTGCTTCGCTCGAGATCGAGACGGTTGTTTTCAGTTCATCACCAGCCTTGGCTCCTAGCAGCAGCTTATCGAGACCGACGAGCTCGGCATCTGGAAAGCGGGTGATGGCTTTCAGTTCAAGCGGTTGGTGATGCAGGTGGCGCAAAAGTTCGCCGTTGCGCACGAAATCGACTTCCGCGATTACTTGCATACCAGCTTCAACGGGACCGTCGACGGTTGTTCCGCTAGCAAACTGGCTTTGGAAGCGCAGGAGGTAGTTGTCAATGTCTTCTTCGCCCACAGCCTTGATGGGTCGCTTGATTTTGAGACCGGCGTAGGTTGGCAGGTCGAATTCAGGCCGAACTTCGACATCGAATTCGTACTCGAAGTCACCATTGTCGGGGACGACAAGGCTTTCGAAATCGAAGTCGGGCTCGTTGATTGGATCGAGCTTGTTGTCTTCGGCGATTTGCTCAAGGCTGGTCATCAGGAGCTTTTGGCGAACCTGGTCAGCCAGTTCATTCTTGTAGCGACGCTGAACCAGAGCTGAGGGGACTTTTCCTGCACGGAAGCCTGGAACAACTGCGCCGACCGCAAATTCCTTGAGGGAACTTTCGCGGAACTTTTCGATGTCGGCTGCGGGAATGCGGACGCGAACGTGCCGCTTGCAGGGGCCGGTGGACTGAATCGAAACATCGAGGGCCAGCTTGGTGCCGCCGATCAATTCATCGGCTGATTCGTCAACGCTATCTGCTACTTGTGATTCGGACGACATTCGCTCTCGACTCCAAAAACTCGATCTGGCCTGATTGCCGCGAGACCGCCCTGCTATGGCAGCAGAAGGTATTGCTTTGAAACGCGTTGCGGCGAGAAAGCCTGTACCGCTGTGTTAAGGACATCCTCAGGAGTTTTGATTTGCCTTGGAAGGCGGGGCAAAACTCCCAACTTGGTTTGGCTATATAGACGACAAACTTGGGCTTTCCGTTGCTGACCCCAAGCGAACTCAATCAGGGCTTGCGACAACAACTAGCTACTAAAGACGAAGCAGCCGGGATAGCCCCAAACGGCCAGCCCGGCTGAGATTTGACTAGTCTTTACACAGAACACTGAAACGTCAAGCGATCGCAAGAAGCAGACCGTGTTCTGCTGAAAGAGACATCCATGAAAAGCGGAAGACGGGACTTGAACCCGCGACGTCCACCTTGGCAAGGTGGTGCTCTACCACTGAGCTACTTCCGCGTTTGGCCACTGTCTTTTATCGCCCTTCTGCCAAGTGCGTCAAGCGTCGGACGACTAAGAAGCAGCCATCTGGGGCGAACGAGACCGCTGCCGACCGTAAAGCCAACAACTTAAGTTTTCTGGCCAACCCTTTGGTATCTGGGGTTTTCCGTGCGGTCGCCTGTCTGAGAGACAGCACTGGGATTGACTTGGGTTCGGGGGAATAACCCTGGAAGCACTGTTTCTGGCGGGAAACGCTGCCTCGTCCCCTCAGGCGGGTCATGAATCATTGGTTGGCTGGTTGCGTTGCCGATTCTCCACGTTGGCATCTTCGAGGATGGCAACACGCTTAAGATGTTTTATGGTATTGGCTTATGGCGTTTTTGTTGTTGGTGCGTGTGGCGTTTCGGCATCATGGGGTTTCGTAGTTGCTGGGGAGGCCAACCCAAGTTCGGCAGATTTTTGATGGATTCTGAAAATGCCGTAACTCGTTTTGTTGTTGTGTTTTACGAGATGTTATTGGCAAGTAGCGTCAATTTTTCTGAACAGTTTCGGCATGTTGGCATTCAAGCTGCTTTACATCTCCTCCATCAAGCGAGCTGGTTAACGAGAAACACAAGTTTCAACCAGCTCATCAGTTACGGCGACCGAATGTCGCACACACCCACAGAAAGGCCTGCATCATGTCGAACCTCTTTACCGCCCTCCTCAATGACGAAACTGGTTTCATCGTTTCGGCTGAATTGGTTCTGGTCGCTACAATCGCCGTCCTGGCGATGGTTGTTGGCCTGTCGGAAGTCGCCCTGAACGTCAACAACGAACTTGAAGACGTCGGATCGGCCTTCGGCAACGTCAGCCAGACTTATCAGTACTACGGCCTGAAGGGTCACAACGCTTCGTGGAGCGGCAGCAGCTTCTACGACGTGACCGACTTCTGCGACAGCGATTGCAACGTTGGCCAGGGCTGGAACGACATCGTTGGCGAAGCTCAGTAAGCGGTACCGCGACCAACAAGTCGCTAGCTAAACATAACATCGCCCCACCGGAAGAGTTCTTTCGGCGGGGCGATTTTCGTTGCAATGGATTTGGCTGAGAAACGCTGGTCGTTGAGCTAGATAGCTTGGATTGATCATCCCCTCGCTTACGCTTCGGATTACGGGAAGAGGATGGCTAAACAGTTATAGCCCGCAGCGTTCGCAAGGGATCTTCTAACAAACTTCGTTGATGCCCCGGCGAGACTTTGCTGCCCGGCTACGCGGCTGCAGTGGCCGCGGTACTGATGGCGCGGCAGACGCCGTCCCATAACTTCAGGCGGGCTTCGATGCAGCGGCTGGCGGCTTGTGCGGCTTCCAGTTGTTTTCGCAAATCATTGCCACACAGGTTATCGAGAAGTTGCCGCGACAATGGCCCATGCGAGTCGCCATCAAGTTCAATGTGCCGCTGCAGGTAATGCTTGAGGCGTTCGACTGAAGCACCCTGTTGTTCAAGACTGGTTGAGATGCGAGCGAACATCTCTGGAATGACATCTTCTCGGCCGAAGAAGAAGGCAGCTGCGACTTCGTGAGGTTGGCCCATCCGAACGATTTGCAGCGTGGTGCGAACAAAATCGCGAGTTTCCTGCTGGATCGGAAGGGCATCAAGCAAGCGGTAGGGATCTGCCCCCTGGCTGATTCCCTTTAACAGATTTTGAATAGAGTTGGTGTCGACCATCAGCTCGGCCATCGCGTCCAGATACAACTCAAAGTGACTGGCGTAGCCGCCGCGCCCATCTTCGTCGCATTCTTCTGCCAGCACGATCTCGTTAATGAAGCGGGCCATCCGGGCATCGGCTACTGGTTGCCAGGGGATCGTGCAGCACGAGGCCATTTGCTGCATTCGCTTGAGCAACGACATGAAGTCCCAGACCGCGAAGACATGCTCGCGCATCAGCGCGGATAGTCCAGCCAGATTGTGGACCTGAGCGTAAACTGGATGCGCAATCAACTGCTGCCGAAGCTCAGCAGCTCGATGCTGAGCAAGATTAACCGCGTCCTGGGTAACGGCAGTATTGGGCATGCGGCACTCTACAGTGTTAAACCGTGTAATTCTTTACGGATGCTGATCGGCTTCGGGCCGGTGCTGACTTGGGGAATGTTAGGCACCTCTGTCTGCCAGACAAAGAGGGATAGCAAGGGAAACCTGATCAATTTGGGGCGACTGGTCAGAACTTGCCGGTGACTCGGGGGGAAAGGATTGGTCTGGCCAAAGCGGGTGGGCAGGCTTTATGAAGATCACAAATGTGTTGTAAAGTATTTCGAGAATACGTGTTGCGTTGATTTTGCCAAGATCGATTTACGGCGGCTAGCCGAGTCGGCGCCTTTGGTTTACTCGAGCTGATCTATCGCCGTCAGCTGTCGCATTCTGCCCAAACTGAACGAAGAATGCCCAGCCGCGGCGATTTGGTGCCTTTCAACCAATTCAACGTCACTTGGTGGTCAACCAAAATGCGATCGATTCAAGTCATTCATATCAAATGACTTGCGTCCCGCGTCTTCTGGGCACGTCCCAATCACATCGCGTCTGCTCCATCCAGATTACGGAAATGTAATCAAAACGGCGGTGTTGGTTCCTTGAAATCATGTTGCCACGCAGTATTCTGTTGACATTGAGACTCAGTCTCAGTGATGCGGCATCGCCAGCCACAAGTTCAGCCGGCCGTCGCGACAAATGATGACAGTGGTTCCGATTCAAGGAGACTTCTTTGACTGCCGCTCATTCTCAACGCCGTGGGTTCACGCTTATCGAGCTTTTGGTGGTGATTGCGATTATTGCGGTGTTGATCGCTTTGTTGCTGCCAGCTGTCCAGCAGGCGCGCGAAGCTGCTCGACGCACCCAGTGCAAGAACAATCTCAAGCAGATTGGTCTTGCCCTACATAACTACCACGATACCTATGCCGCGTTTCCACCGGCGATGTGCCTGACGCTGTCTGGGGCCAGCTATGGGCAGTGGGGACCGCAGGCGCGATTGCTCCCCTACCTCGATCAGGCGAACTTGCAGAAGCTCATCGATTTCTCGCTCCCCTATGACACGCAATTAGCAGCCGTGAAATTCCGGGTTCCGACCTATATGTGTCCCAGTGAGCCCAACGATCGGGGGAGTGTCGAAGATGGGATTGATCAATATCCCATCAACTATGGTGCAAATTTCGGGACCTGGCTGATGTTCAATCCCGTTACAGGACAACCGGGTGATGGGGCCTTTGGGCCAAACAGTAAATTCAGCACTCACAGCTTTACTGATGGCACAAGCCAAACGCTAGCATTCAGCGAAGTCAAAGCGTTTCAGGCCATCATCAAAGAGGGGGGATCGCCAACGGTCGTTCCTCCGACCAGCTCGGTCACAGTTGGAAACTGGACCGGAAACTTCGAAGCAGATAACGGACACACAGAATGGGTTGAGGGCCGGGTTCATCAGAATGGTTTCACCACCACATTCGGGCCGAATACCCGAGTATCGCACACCGAGTTGGGCCGGTTGTACGACATCGACTTTACATCGGTGGAAGAGGGTGATTCGACGACTCAACCGACGTACGCTGCGATTACATCAAGAAGTCATCACGTTGGCATCGTGCAATCGTTGCTAGTTGATGGCTCGGTGCGTTCGGTTTCAGAAAATATCGACATCAATATCTGGCGTGCCTTGGGAACACGGGCTGGCGGCGAGGTCGTTGGCGAGTACTAAGAACTTATCCGAAAACCTCTGATGCTTGGATCGCATGCCTGAAAAAACGGGGTTTTC
>JAIXVG010000383.1 GCA_027483145.1 Planctomyces sp. | reverse complement strand
GTTGCCAGCTCGATGCTGCGATGATCAGGCTAAGCGGAATGGCTGGGAGGACGTACCGGTAACCAATTTGCATTCCGGATTGACTGGCAATGGCCAGCAAAATGGCTGATGGAATCGCGAGGCCAGTCAGCCACCAATACGAACTAGCGGCAGGTCGGCGAAGCAGGGTGAGGCCGAGACTCATTGCGATCAAGGCTTGTAAGCCGTGAGGGGTTTTGTACCACCAGGCTTTCAGGTAATAGGCCGGATGGCCTTGGGTGAAAAACTCACCATCAAGATAGACGGGATGGGGGCTTTCCATAATGGCCCGTTGCTGGTCGACCCCTTGCAGGTACTCGCGCGGCAGGGGAGAAGGGACGATCGCGGGTAACCGAGTCAGCGGGGCGAAGGCTTTACTCGTCCAGCCCATGCTCGCAAAGGGTGCCCCAACTCCAGACCACCAATAGCAGGCGTTAACCAGGACCAGCATCGCAAACACCGAGACCAGCACCGCGCGTAAGGCCGCTAAACCACGCTTAAAGAGGGACGCCTGCGCATCACTTCGAAATGCCAGAAAACCAGCGCCAGCCAATGCGACGGGTACCAGCAGAAGGGCCGTGAACTTGGTCAGCAGGGCCAGCCCCAATCCAATTCCCAAGGCGGTTGCTTGCCAAAAATTGGGCCGGTGAGCAAAGCGGTCGAGCAAGAAGCCGATCAGCACGAACCCGACGGTGACGCCCGTATCCGATGTGACAAGTGAGGCCGCAGCCAGCAGGTTAGGTTCAATCGCCCAGAAGGCCATTCCCAAGACAGCGGCCGCGCGGCCCCAATGGAGATTGATCCAACCAGCCAACAGTAAGCCACCTCCCACAGATAGCACGATGTTGAACAGCCGGGCGACAAAATAGTAGCTGTGATAGCTCGGGCCGCTGGCCAAAACAAAAGCATCTCCAATGCCGTTTGGGCCGACATGGTTGGCCTCGAGTCCGCTTTTGACACCAGCCAGATGCAGGGGGAGTGCCGTCCAGACGCGAACGAGTGGCGGGTTCAAGACTTCGATATCAAGTCGCCCGGTCTCCCAGGCAAACAGGCCTGTGGGAAGATGCCAGTACTCGTCGTGCGTCACGCTCCAAACCGAGGCAGACCACGCGGCAAGGGCCACATGCAGGAGGGCCAAGGCGATGAGACACGAGTAAAAGACCGGACTGCTCAGAGTTGGGTCGCTTATGGTTCCGGGTGCGGTAACTGACGGAGCAGCCAATGGGAGTGTCCGGTGGTAGCAGGTTGAGACTCTGGGGTTGATGAACAACCACGGATAAGCTACCCGAAGTAGGCACGATAAGACACTGGCAAAGCCAGTGGCACCCAAGTCATTCAAGGAAGTCGTGCCACCGAACGCTACTTGAGGTTGGCCTCATAGTCGATGGACTGGCCAGGGACGAGACGGTCGCATTCGATTTTGGGAGGCTTGAGGCCGGTGGTCGTCAGCAGTGGGATTTCCACATCAAGCGACTCACCAGGCAGCAGCCCTTTCAGCGATTGAGTTGCACGCTGGCTGGCAATCGCCAAATACGCATCATAGTAAATTGGTGCGACACCCGTATTGGTGATCGTGACGCGGGCCAGCTTCGAATTGGCCTCGAACCGTGTGATACAAAACTTATAGCCCAGGGCCAGACCGGCTGACCGCAATCGCTCCAGCGGTTGATGTTGAGGCTGTGCATCAGCGATGACGAACGACAGATGAAACTTCTTGGCCGCCTCTTCAAGCGACATGCCATTCGGACCATTCGGGGAGAGTGCCAGCTTTTGATCACGATCGGTGTAGTAGCTGAATTCACCCCCCGCGGGAGAGGTCCGCCAGCGGGAGCGATCAAACGCATTCCAGTCGGGCTCGTTCTCGGTCGCGTGCTGCTTGCACAACAGCGAATCATCGAAGAGGCCGAACTTCAGGCTGCGCAGGTCGTCATCATCCAAGAAAGGCGCCACTTCGTCATCTGATGCATCAACCGAAATCATCCACGGCGTATGGAAGAAGACATCGGAAAGGTGCCGCGCGAACTGTGTTTGAAAATCTTTCGAGGGGAAGGTTTTCCCCAGCTCAAACGGGCCATCGTAGATGTGATACTCGGACCACAGACCAAATCCCACCTGCACATAGGCAATGCGAGGATCGCTGTCGTACTTGGCGGCGAACGCAGTAAAGAAGTCGATAACAAAACTAGCGAGGTCAGGATGCGACCAATCGGGAAAGCCGGTTGGCTTTCCTTCCGACTTGGCGGTCCGCTCTTTGTAACCTGGCCGCTTTTTAATATAGGCCGGTACCTCGGTTGGCTTGCCGGGATAGGTGTCGTAAAACCGCAGAATGGCCTGATGCTTGGCCGCAGCGACTTCGTTGAGCAGAGTCTCCAGATAGTCCCAGCGATACTCACCCGGTTCGGCGCACAGATCAGAATACTTGATGTAACTGAACTCAAGCTGAACGGGTGCCTGTTCGAGCTTCTCGTTAGTGGTCCACAACACCAGACCGGTGTGCGGCTGCACGCTTTCGATCTTGGATTGTAGAGGGACCGGCTTGAAGGGATCTTCTGCCATTGCGAGCGAGTTGGCTGACAAAACCAGTACGCAACTGACTAACGTTTCAGAGATCGTCGATCGGCTACGCATGGCTTGCCTTCGCCTTAAAACTGGTTCTTGGTGAGCCATCAATCGGTCTCGGTTCACGATCAGGCCGACACCCCTGGCCGACTACTTCTGGCGATTTGATAAAGCCTGGATCTCCCGGTAGAGCAGGAATGATCCCAAAAGAATAAAGGCGACACCTCCCGGATAACCCCAAACCCAGATGGTAATTTGCTTGTAAAGCTTCTTACGCCCTTCGGCGACTGCCCCATCTTGGAGAGTCGGGTCAACGAACATCCAAACTCCAAGGCCAATCAATCCAATAGAACCGATCCAATTGTAGATGAAAGATAGGTCTTTGTTCCAAATGCTCACCGTAGTGGCCCTTTCTACAGTTTGAGTTGGTACTGTGTGCCGATTTGCCGCGATTTCTATCAGGCAGATAAACTGGTTTGACTGATGGTCGAGCAGCATGCGATCCGCGCAGCCTGGGGTGCATGATTCGCGGAGATATTAAACCCAACGCGCGGGGTTAATTGCAAACGAGGCCTCACTATGCCCAGCCAAACGATGTAGAAGGGTGTTTGCGAGGTGCAGCGCTACTTACCCTCGGCGGGGGGCATGAAATTTGCAAAAACGTTGGTCTCTTCGAGCGGCAACTGGAACGCGTCGGAAACCTTGGTCATGAACTGGCAGCGGGCGATCCACCACAGGGCGTCGTCGGTAGCGGCCTCTCCTAGCGACTCGCGAACCATCTTGAGTTGCTCGTCAGTGACCTGCGCTGGGGCGGTTGTTAGTTGCGAGGCGAGAGCAAAGGCCCCTTGTTCGGGCATCGTGAAGTGACTCCAGTCACCACTGGCCAGATGCTTTGTGCGAATAGCGATCTCGGGCGCGGTTAGCCCTCCTACCTCCATTAGCATTTCGCAGTGGCCCATGCAGTAGTTGCACTGCAGTTCGCGCGTGACAATCCAGAACATCGATTCTTCGAAGACGCGGTTCTGGTGAGCCTCTTTTTCAAAGACGCGCAGGCATTTAATCCATGCGGGGCCAAGCTGCGGTTGCCGGCCGCAGACCAGCCTGCTCCAGCGAATCTCTAATGGCTTTTCTGGGTTGTAGAGGCCTTTCGGAAACCGCAGGCAAAACTCTTCCCAGGTTGGAATGGCAATGC
>JAIXVG010000215.1 GCA_027483145.1 Planctomyces sp. | reverse complement strand
TGATTTTCTGCTGAAGCAAGGTGGCCCTACGGGAATGAGGCAGTTGATCAAGCGTCTGCAAGCGGGCGAACCAGCAGATGCCTCACTCCGAAACGTCTATGGCGCCGAACCACGAGCCTTAGCAATCGCCTTCGCTTCTGCCGTCGCCCCAGGCGCTGCAAAGAAGCCCAAAAAGTAAACACGGACGCTAAGACGTGGCCACCTGCCACTGACTATTCCTGTAGGGTGCGGCTGGCCGCGCCATCTTCAGTCCCATAGAGTACGTCGCTCGGGGGCCACTGGCGCCCTTCAGCCGCCAGTGCCTTCTCTCCTCTTCTCTCCTTCTCTCTGTGTGCCACTGGCTCCGCCAGTGTCTTCTCTTCCCCCAACCCCTCAACCCCCGTCTCACCCAAACTCCTCCGCCAGCACCCCCCGCGCTTTCCAAATCGATTCAAGCACCGCTTCAATATATTGCTCCTCGCAAAACGGGCTGAGGATATAGCTTTTCAGGGCCACAATTGGCTCACCATAAGTCGTCTCTCGATAACAATCAGTCAGCGAGATAACCACCCCTTCACCGCGAAGGGCATCCTGCTGAACCAGTCCGTATATCCGGCGGTTGTATTCGTTGTGCCGCCGCAAGTCGTCAACCAACCCCGCTTCGGTCTGTTCACGAATTGGGAAAGAAAACGTATCGATTCCATCGGGGTAAACTCGAAACAACGTAACGGGACCAAAGTTCCCTCGGTTGACGACCGTCGTGGCCGAATGCCCTTCAAGCTGTTCTCGCAACAACTCGGCCATGGTCACCAAATGCCCCAAGAGCGAGCGGAACCCTTCCTTGCCGAACAGTAGCAGGTTGGCCAAAGCAGCCATCGCTCCTGATCCACTCCGACTGGTCTCAAGTGTGTACTTACCCGGATGATAATGCCCATCATGAAACAGGTAAGGCGTTTCATCCTGGGCACGAGTCAACGTTTGCAGTTCAGCCGCGTCGTGCACTAGAAACAAACTCGACACATACGGCGTGAAGCCTGTTTTATGAAAGTCGATTCCAATCGAGTCCGCCTCTGACAGGGCCTGCATTCGCCGCGTGACCCCCGCCAGCGCACGAACTGTCCGGGGTCTAAAGCCCAAGGGATTCGTCTGCATGGGATAATCACTAAATACACTCCATGCCCAGCCAATAACGGCATCCGCGTGCAGCCAGGGGGTGTATGGTAGAGCGAACTCTTTCACGAGGGAGTCACGCACTTGCCTCATCGCGTGCAAGTCATCAACACCAAAGTGATCGGTGGTCCCCATCGTGGCGACAATCGCGGCGATCTTCCGACCTGCTACGATTTCGCGTTTCAGAATCCGTGTGAACTCATCAATTCGAATCTCGTTATCGACGGTGGCCGGGACGGTCACCACCTGGTCCCGCCCCAGGCCCAGCCAATTAGCCACCGTATGGCAGGCGTAGTGGGCGCGTTCGGAACAAATCACGACAGCAGGCTCGGTAATGCCAGTCAGCGAAGTCCCTGGAGAAGCCCGCTCTAAACCTAACTTCGCTCCGTAAAGCAGCGTGGCGGTCCCACCAAATGTAAATAGACCCGCCGCTTTGGCCGCATCATATCCCAACAGGCTGGCCACCATCGCCGAGACTTCCACCTCGGCAATCCCCACCCGTCGCGACGATTCTTCGCTGACAAGGTTGGGATTGTAAATCGATGGCAACAGGCCCCCAATAATGCTGGCAATCGTTGGGTGAGGCACCACGTTGATTTGGGCACGCGGGTGTCCCCAGATAAACAGCCCCGAGAGATGTTCGACCAGTCGATTTGACACCTCTTCCAGCAACAACGGTTCGCTGGCGATTCGAGCTTCGCGGGCGGCTGTATAATCGAGTCGAGCAGGCTGCCCCAAAACAGGGGACGCCGACTTCATCGAGTCGAGATGATCAAGCGCTCGCAGAAACGAAAAGACAAAATAGGCGTCATGCACACGGTCAGAAACGGGCTGCGGAAACGCCTGCCGCAACGATTTGAGGTATTGCAAATAGGGAGGGTCAAGATTCATAGATATTCCTGGACGAATCACTGGCTATTGATGCGGGAACAAGGTCACTGATCGAGTCGACGAACGAGTAATTCGGCCCACGGTTCGATAAGCTATCCGAGGGGGTCAGAAGTTCTCACGGCCCAAAAGCTCGACTTAACGATGAAAGGACACAATGACCAAGTTCGTAACAACCTTGATTGGGTGCTTTGCGGTTGCAGCCAGTTTTAACCAAACATTGGAAGGGGCAATTCAAACCAAAACAATCGAGTATCAGGCAGGGAACATCAAGGCCAAAGGATTCCTCGCCTGGGATGACGCCATCCAGGGGGCACGCCCCGGCGTCTTGGTCGTCCACGAATGGTGGGGCCTCAACGACTATGCCAAACAGCGCGCTGAAATGCTGGCCAAAGAGGGATACGTCGCCTTGGCCTGTGATATGTACGGCGACGGCAAGCTGGCCAGCCACCCCAAGGAAGCAGGGGAAATGGCAGGGTTGGTGCGGGCCAATCAAGGGGAATGGCGCAACCGAGCAAGCGCTGCCCTAACCCTCCTGAAAGCCCAACCCCAATGCGACTCCAAGCGATTAGCGGCAATTGGCTACTGCTTTGGCGGTTCGACCGCCTTGCAATTGGCCTACAGCGGGGCAGACCTTGGCGTTGTTGGCGTATTTCATGGATCATTACCAACGCCCACCGAAGCAGAGGCCAAAAGCATCAAGGGGACCATCCTGGTTTGCCACGGCTCACTGGATAGCTTTGTCTCGCCAGAAAGCATTCAGGCCTTTTCAACTGCCCTGAACAGCGCTGGCACCGATTGGGAGATGGACTACTACTCCCAGACCAAGCATAGCTTCACCGATCCCGAAGCCGACAAGCATGGAATTCCCGGCATTGCCTATAACAAGGCAGCAGACCAGCGATCGTGGCAGCGGCTCTTGGGCCTGATGAAAGAAAAGTGGGGAAAGTGATCGCTGACATTAAACAAGTGTGATGTGAAACCCGATTGTTCATCAGCCAAGACTTAAGCCGCAACGCGCTAGCGTTCGGTTTCCTCGTCGTTCTTTCGGCCTTTCTCTCAAATACACTCTGGCTTTAGCCAGATGTAGAAGCGGGCAGGCAATCAGCCAACTCCATCTTTTGAGCCTTGATAAAGATATGGGCTAACACTCGTCACTCAACGAAACAGGCCTCTTCCAGCAATCTGGAAGAGGCCTGTGAGTGGTCTGACGGATCATCAGCTAAGCCGCAACGAAGCTAATCACTTCTGGCCCGCTCGAGTATTAGAACCCCTTCGCTGGTTCTAGGAACGCGCCGAGCCCCTTCTTTTCAGCAGGTTTGACCTGCATTTCAATCTCACCAGCGCCACTCGGCTCTGGAACTTTTCCTTCGGGGGCTTCCATCGCCTTCGGCATAACCTTGACCAGTTCGATCCCTCGTTCGGTCGACTTGAAGCGATAGTTACCAGGCGATAGCGAGTACTTACCCAACCCATATCGCTGGCCACGATCGAATTGAATGACCCAGTCGCGATCGTTGTCCAGGACCTGTTGTTCGCCCGGCAGCATGGAAAACGGGGTTCCGTTCAAGCTATAGGTCACCCGATCTTTAGCGACTTTCGCTAAGCTAATCCGAATGGATCCCGATTCACGTGGCTTGGATGGGCCAGCCTGTCCTGAAGACTTGGTTTGGTTGCCAGCAGACGGAGTCGCAGGCAACGGTTCAGCTGCTGGTGTTGGCTTGAGGCTGGTTGTCGCAACACTAGACGCAAGTGGTACGGCCGGGGCAGGGACCGGTGCAGGAGGGAGCAGTACACTGCCAGCCTGGTCAACCACTGGGAAGCCGGTCTCCGGCACAAATCCTGCTGGTTCAACCCCATAGGCAGGGACAAAAAATCCAGCCTGCTGCCCAGAAAAACCATTTCCGCCGGAGAAACCGTTTCCAGGAGCGTTACCGCCAGTCAGATCAGGACGTTGCCGCGGCGCAGGTCGTCGTGGACCAGACTCACCTGGCTCCCCCTGTCTGCGTGACAAACGCTCTTCCCGACGGGCAGCCCGCTCTTCCAATGCCTGATTCATCAGCTCAATGGCAGCCGCACGACCCCGCTGCGCGAAACACTCAGTGCATTCCGCCACCACGACCATAGCCAAACCAAGAACAACCGCAGCGCGAATCGAGTGCGCAGTCATCACCAATCCCCCCAAATGAGCCCAGATGGCTGAAACGCCAAAGACAGAAATTTCGCTACCGGCGAACTTTCCGGACCTCAATTGTGAAGTTTTGGCGGTCAGAAATCTACTAAAAAGGGGAAATGTCGAAAAAAGGAGGAAAAACATTCAAGCCGACTGCCATTCCCTCCTTGCGCTTTCCTCCCGACCCAAGACAGCCAGCGGTCCGCCGATTACGACGCCACTTCGTCGAGCACCGCGTCATCCACAAAGATTGGCAAAAACGGGCGAAAATGGACCGAGACCGCGATCGCGTCGCTCGGCCGGCTATCAACTTCCACAAGCCCGCCGCCGTACTGAATGCGGATCGCCGCATAGTACGTGTGGTCTTCCAAATGAGTGATGACCACATCCTGTACTTCACCACCAAACTGCTCGATCACGTTTTTAATGAGGTCG
>JAIXVG010000061.1 GCA_027483145.1 Planctomyces sp. | reverse complement strand
CCAATACACGGCGAATCAACGAAATGTGACGGCTTCGATTAAGCCATAGCGGTCTGCGAGGATTAAATGTTTGGGTTGGGTGCTTTTGGTTCTGTCACCAAATCATTTGGTGGAGACATCAGTTTGAATCGCATAGGTCGTACGCCAGTGGCAAAACCAGTGGCATACGACGATTAACTTTGGCGAAGTGAAGTGGCTGGCGTTGCATTTTGAAGTTGTTTGGTCGGAAATTTTTGTAGCAACTTTTTGATTTGGCGTTGTGGACTGGGCATAAACCAGCAGGCAAAGAGGGTGGACCTCGTGGGACGATTCTGGGCGATTTTTTTTATGTTCTGGTCAGTTGCGGCAGTGGCCTTCTGGGCTGTTGCGCCTGCCATGGGCTTGTCGTTTCCCGGGTCGGGTGAAGCCGTTTCGACAATCGGCCAGCGAATCGATCATCTTTACTATGTCATTCTGGCGATCGTCACGTTCGTGTTCGTGGGGACCCAGGTTGCCATTGGCTACGTACTGTGGCGTGGGGCAACCGAACCCAAGACAAAGCCAGCTTTGTTTGTGCATGGCAATAACCGTCTAGAGATCATCTGGACGGTAATTCCTGGAATTTTGCTATTGTTTATTGCTATCTATCAGATGGATGTCTGGGCTAGTTTTCGCATGAAGGATAGCTTCCCGGGTGAGACAGTCGCGATTGCAGAAGTGACTGCCCGGCAGTTCGAGTGGCGAATCCGATACCCAGCTGCTGGCAAAACCTTGCAGCCGGTGGCTCAAGCGGATGATTTATTTACAGTGAATGATTTACGAGTGCCCCAAGGGGTGCCAGTCCTCATTCGCTTGAGGTCCGATGATGTGCAACACTCGTTTTTCCTGCCCGCTTTGCGAATCAAGCAGGATGCTGTTCCGGGGTTAGTCATTCCGATCTGGTTCGATGTGACCAAGGCTGGGGTGTTTGACCTCGTTTGTGCAGAACTATGCGGCTGGGGTCATTACAAGATGAAGGCTCAGTTGGTTGCCACATCGCAGGCCGAGTTCGACCAGTGGAAAGTGTCCCTCGCACGGACTCAATCGGATGATGGGTTACCGAGAAATCAAGCGGCCCAGGTCAGTTCAACGGCGACAGGCTCATTAGTGCAGCGAGATGGCCCGATAGCAGACGAGCCGATGGCTCTGCAGGTTGCTGAGTAAAACGGCCGGTAAGGCAGACTTTCTCTTTTCCGGATTACTGTTGTGACTGCGATTGTTTCCGAGTTGACCGAGTTAGACCCTCGCGAAGAGGAACACAGCCATCATCCGGCCCCGGTTGGGTTTATCCGGCGGTTTATCTTCTCGACCGACCACAAGGTGATTGCCGTTCAGTTCTTGCTGACATCGCTGCTGATGCTGATGGTTGGCGGGGCACTCGCGCTGGGAATCCGCTGGCAATTGGCCTATCCGTGGGAGCGGATGCCAATTCTAGGTGACATCCTCTTTCCAGCGGATGGAGGCCAGATTTCACCCGAGGCCTACACCATGCTGTTTACCATGCATGCAACGGTGATGATCTTTCTCGTGATCATTCCTATCTTGGCTGGTGCGTTTGGGAACTTTCTTATTCCACTGCAAATCGGCGCAGAGGATATGGCCTTTCCGACGCTTAACATGCTGAGCTACTGGTTCATGTGGCCTGCTATTACCTGCTTTGGTTTGAGCTTTTTATACGGAGGAGGTCCATCTGCGGGGTGGACTGTTTACCCGCTACTTTCCGCGTTGCCACAGGCTGCTCCTGGATCAGGCTTTGCCCAGACATTGTGGCTGTTTGGACTGACCTTCATTGGTTTCTCGTCGATGCTGGGTTCGGTCAACTATATGACCACCATTATTAATATGCGTGCTCCGGGGATGACCCTGTTTCGGATGCCTCTGACCATCTGGAGCATGCTGATCACTGCGATTTTGCAGGCTTTTGCGTTGCCCGTATTGACTGCAGCTGGCTTTATGCTGCTGGCAGACCGGACGCTGGGGACATGCTTCTTTATCCCTGCAGGGATCATCGTGAATAACGCCGCCCCAACGGTTGGTGGGGGACAGCCTTTATTGTGGCAGCATCTATTCTGGTTCTATTCGCACCCGGCTGTCTACATCATGCTGCTGCCGGCAATGGGAATGGTTTCAGATATGCTGGCCTGCATGAGTCGGAAGCCCGTGTTTGGCTACAAGCCGATGATTTTTTCGATGGCAACGATTGCTGGTCTGGGGTTTATCGTCTGGGGCCATCACATGTTTACGAGTGGCATGAACCCCGCACTGGGGATGACCTTTATGGTCTCCACCGTCATGATTGCGCTTCCTTCAGCCATTAAGACATTTAACTGGATCGGGACCCTGTGGGGTGGTCGACTGCAGTTCAACACTGTGATGTTGAATTCGGTTGCGTTTGTGTCGCTGTTTGTGGTGGGGGGACTCAGCGGGATTTTCCTGGCGGCGGTTCCGGTCGATGTTTACATGCATGACACCTACTTCATTGTGGCCCACTTTCACTATGTGCTGTTTGGGGCGACCTTGTTTGGTGTCTTTGGAGCGATTCACTTCTGGTATCCAAAAATGTTTGGCCGGATGATGAGTGATACAGTTGGCCAGATTCACTTCTTGATTACATTCGTTTCGTTCAACCTGTGCTTCTTTCCGATGCACTTGTTAGGTATCGCTGGAATGCCTCGCAGGTACGCTGACCCCTACCACTTCCCGTACTTGGAGCATTTGCTGCCAATTAATCAGTTTATGACGCTGGCTGCGATTGCGATGGGGTTTGCTCAGTTCTTGCTCATCGGGAATTTTTTGCTGAGCATGGTGTTCGGCAAAAAAGCAGGGCGGAATCCCTGGAATGCCAACGGGTTGGAGTGGACAGCCCCTTCGCCGCCAGGCCACGGCAATTACGATATTGCACCAGTGGTCTATCACGGCCCCTACGAGTATTCGTCGCCACTGGCTGGTGAGAAAGATTATTTGATGCAGACTGAGTATGTCCCACGAGAGCAAGTGTTGGCTGCCAATGAAGCGATGAAGCATTAGTGGTTTGGAAATAGGCAACCATTTGAGCCATTTTGTTCAGCTGGCTGTATGGCAGGTTTGGTTTGAGTGGCGGTAACGGTTCTTAAAGAGAGTAGTTGAAACCCACTCAACACCTTGTTTTCTTCAGCTACGGTTGAATTCAGTTTTCAGCCACTCGATCGCGTCGGCCCGAGTTTGCGGAAACATGTTCGGTTCAATTTGTCAGTAACAGTCGGTGATCTTGAATGTCAGTCGAACCAGTTCCTTTTCAGCAGCACCCTGATTACCACCCCACCATTTATTGGCTGGGGATGCTAACGGCCGGGTTGACACTGCTGCTCATCACTATCGGGGCAATTGTCACCACCATTGATGCGGGGATGGCCTTCCCGGATTGGCCAACGTCTGACGGCCAGGGGATGCTAGAGTATCCCTGGCTGAAGTCGACTGGGGATGCGTTTTGGGAGCATGGCCATCGGCTGGCTGGCATGGTTGTTGGATTTGCCAGCATCGCACTATTAGGAGCGATTTGGCTGTTGGAGAGCCGGCCGTTAGTGAAGTACCTCGGAATCGGGGTGCTGGCAGGGGTGATTTGCCAGGGGATTTTGGGTGGGGCAAGAGTTACATTAGATGAACGCCTGATTGCCATGCTGCATGGCAGCTTTGCCGCGTGGGTTTTCAGCTTGATGTCAGTCCTGATTATGACCAATACACGAGGGTGGTTGGCGCTTGATCAATCGATTCAAGGGAGATCTCAGGCCCCCTTGGCCAGCGCTGCCTGGATTTGGGGATGGGCGACATTGATTACACTTGAGGCTCAATATCTGCTCGGGGGATTGCTCAGGCACCTCGGAAATGGGTTTGCGTGG
Organism: Planctomyces sp.; assembly: GCA_027483145.1. Taxonomy (GTDB): domain Bacteria; phylum Planctomycetota; class Planctomycetia; order Planctomycetales; family Planctomycetaceae; genus JAIXVG01. The sequence continues at coordinate 54 of JAIXVG010000061.1, read as the reverse complement.
CAGGTCCATCCCTGGTTTGCCATTATCGTTTTCATTTGTACGCTGGGGTTGATG